>CACWJQ010000029.1 GCA_902761225.1 uncultured Lachnospiraceae bacterium
GAATTCCCCACCGATAATGCAAGTGAGACAACTCTGTTCTCCTGTGCAGATGCGGCAATGCATGAGATCAAAAGGCGCGGAAGGGCCAATCATATACTCCACTTCACTTCGGATCTTACCAACAGGGAAAGAGATCTTGAGATAGAAAGAAAGATACGTACGGCTCTTGAAAATGATACGGTATTCTTCAATCTTCAGCCCCAGTATGACATGGATCATAAGCTCAGGGGATTTGAGACCCTTGCACGTATGAAGGATTCCGAAGGCAAGCTTGTTCCTCCGTCCCAGTTCATTCCGATCGCAGAGAAAATCGGGCTCGTGGATCAGATCGATCTGAACGTATTCAAAAAAGCTGCCACATTCTTTGCCGGTGCTCTCAAAAAGACAGATGCCGACCTCACTCTCAGCATCAACATATCGGTCAAGCATCTGATGAAAAATAATTTCCTCGAAGAGATGAGGGATGTCATAGATATAAGCGGCATCCCGGTTAAGAATCTTGAGGTGGAGGTGACCGAATCCATAATGATAGATTCGGATCGTGCCCTCAAGTGCATTGAAGAACTCAAGAAGATGGGAATAAGGATAGCCATAGACGATTTCGGAACAGGTTATTCTTCGCTCAGCTACCTCAATAAGTTCCCCGCAGATCTTCTTAAGATAGACAAGTCCTTTATCGATGAGATGAATGTCAGTGAATCCTCCAAACAGTATGTAGCGTCCATTATACAGATCGGACATATCTTCGGACTTGATGTAATATCAGAAGGTGTTGAGACTCAGGAACAGCTGGACGTGCTTAAGGATATAGGATGTGACCTCATTCAGGGATTTATCTGGGGGCGTCCCCTTGCTTCGGAAGATGCCGAAAAGCTGATGCTGACAGCGTAAAAATACAGCAAAGAAAAGATCCAAAGTCTGACCCGGAGATGTTTAAATGTCTCCAAGCCACAAATGGTGATGATATCCTGATAATGACCGTATTTCAGGGACATTGCGATCCGATAATGAATGAACCGCAGATATCATTTCACAGGCCATCTGCGGTTCTTTTTTATTTGACGAAAAATAATGCAGGCATCTGTCAGGTAAAGATTCCGGGATGAAGGTTTATCGGTTTTGTACATTCTCAAAACCGGACAAGTTGATTGAAATGATAAGGAAAGAGTAGGAAATGAAAGAATCCAAGGAAGAAAAGAAAAAAGAAAACGGAAA
The DNA here is from genome assembly GCA_902761225.1 of uncultured Lachnospiraceae bacterium. Lineage (GTDB taxonomy): Bacteria > Bacillota > Clostridia > Lachnospirales > Lachnospiraceae > AC2028. The sequence goes on from CACWJQ010000029.1 coordinate 1,216, forward strand.
TTCCGCAATGCTGAAGATAGCAACCTTTATTGTTGACAGAAGAAACCTGTTTTTCCTGCTTATCGGGATAGCTCTTGTGTTTTGTGCGGTAGCATCCAAATGGGTGAAGGTGGAAAATGATCTGGCAGCATATCTTCCGGACACGGCAGAAACCAGTGTGGGACTTGATCTGATGAGTGACCAGTTCATAACATACGGAAGTGCAAAGGTCATGGTTGCCAACATAACCTATGATGAGGCCTGCAGGATATCCGGAGAGATAGAGGAACGTGAGGATGTCACTATGGTTTCTTTTGGGGATGACCCTGAGCATTATAACGATTTTTCTGCTCTTTATGAGATAACCTTTTCATATCCGGAGGATGATGAGAGATGCCTGGACGGACTCAGTGAGATCAGGGAGTCTTTGTCCGGATATGACATATATGTCAGCACTTCAATGGGCGATCAGGCTGCAGAGATAATAGCTCAGGAGATGAAGGTCGTATCAGCTCTTGTTGCGGTGGTTGTGCTTTCGGTGCTGATCTTTACTTCTTCTACCTATGCGGAGGTTCCGGTGCTTCTCCTTACATTCGGTGCATCTGCGGTCCTTGCGTCCGGAACCAATTTCTTCCTGGGAACAATATCATTCGTATCCGATTCGGTCACCATAGTCCTGCAGCTTGCCCTGTCTGTGGATTATGCGATCATATTCTGCAACAGATATAAGGAAGAGCATCAGACTCTCGGAATAAGAGAGGCCGATATCGTGGCTCTTTCCAAGTCAATTCCCGAGATATGCTCCAGTTCGCTTACTACTGTCGGCGGACTTATCGCAATGATGTTCATGCAGTACGGCATAGGCAAGGATATGGCAATCTGCCTTATAAAGGCCATATTTTTCTCACTCCTGTCTGTATTTTTATTCATGCCCGGACTGATCATGGTCTTTGGAAAGGCTATGGATAAGACAAAGCATAAGAGCTTTATACCCAGGATCTCTTTTGTAGGAAAGTTCGATTACATGACGAGGATCATAATTCCGCCTCTTTTTGTGCTTGCTGTTGTTATGGCATTTTTCCTTTCCAAGGATTGTCCTTACGTGTATGGCTATTCCAAGATCGTTACTCCGGTCCAGAATGAGACACAGATAGCGGATAAGATGATATCAGGAGCCTTCGGGGATTCCAATTTTGTTGCGCTTATGGTCCCCTCCGGAAGCTATGAGAAAGAAGCGGCACTTATGCGTGAGCTTGAGAGCAGGCCGGAGGTTGACAGGTGTCAGGGGCTTGCCAATACAGAGGCTATGGATGGCTACACCCTTACGGATACTCTAAGCGCCAGGGAATTCTCAGAGCTGTTTAATGTTGATTATGAAGTGTCCGAGCTTTTGTATATGGCATATGCGATCAATGATGAGAATTATGCCAAGATAATAAACGGTTTTTCCGGATATAAGATTCCGCTCATCGATATAGTCATGTTCCTTTACGAAGAGGTTAGCGAAGGATATGTGACTCTCGATGCGGATCTGATGGAAATGCTGGAAGATGCCAATGCACAGATGAAGATGGCCAAAGATCAGCTTCAGGGAGAAGATTACAGCAGGATCCTTGTATATCTGAACCTTCCCGAGGAGGGCGATGAAACCTTTGCATTTCTTGATGAGATGCATGAAATAGCGGGAAGATATTATGACGGCCCCGAGCATATAGTCGTTGCGGGAGAATCCACATCGCAATATGACCTGATGAAAACCTTCGACCGGGATAACACGGTTGTAAGTGTCGTGTCAATCCTGGCAGTCCTTGCGGTCCTGCTTTTTACATTCCTGTCTGCCGGTATGCCGGTTCTTCTTATTCTGGTCATACAGGGAGCAATATGGATCAATTTTTCATTTCCCACGATCCAGCATACCTATCTTTTCTTCATGGGCTATCTGATAGTCAGTTCCATACAGATGGGCGCAAATATCGACTATGCAATAGTAATATCCGGCAGATATACGGAGCTTCGTAAGATGATGGGTAAAAAGGAAGCTGCGATTGAGACGCTGAATTTTGCATTTCCGACGATCATCACTTCGGGTTCCATGATGGTTCTGTCCGGTGTTGCGATAGGAAGGCTTTCTTCTGATGCAACCATATGCGGTATAGGACAGTGCCTCGGAAGAGGAACCACAATATCGATCTTCCTTGTAATGTTCGTGCTTCCGCAGATCCTGATGGTGGGTGAAAAGATCATAGAGAAAACCTCGTTTGAAGTATCCGTTCCCATCAGACTGGACAGAGGCTTTGGAACGGTCAGGGTCGACGGCTTTGTACGAGGCCAGGTTAACGGTACTGTGGTAGGTGAGATGCACGCTCTTGTAAGGGGCGAGGTTGCAGCTGTTGTTACCATGGGTAATATGCATGAGGTGTCTTCGGATGAAGATGATGTCCCGGCAGGGATTGAAGAAAAAGAGGAGGTGTGATGCCATGAAAAAAAATATGATAAAAAACACCATATCTCTTGTTCTTGCCGTGACACTGGTTATTTTCAGCCCGCTTGAAAGTGTTGTCGGAAACACTGTAAGCGGTGACAGCCTCAGGGTATATGCTGAGGAGCATCCTGAAAGCACCATGACGGAGATAGACATCTTTACGGCGGAAGATCTTATGTCTCTTGCGGAGAACTGTCATCATGAAGCATGGTCATCCGATAAGTTTGTCGTGCTTAAAAATGACATCTCCCTTGAAAATTCGGACTTTTCCTCGATACCGATCTTCTCCGGGATATTTAACGGAAACGGTCATACTATCAGCGGATATTCATATAACGGGACCGGGTATGTTACCGGCTTTTTCAGATATGTCAGCAGTAACGGATGTATCCGGAGCCTGACCATAGAAGCTGATATTGATGCTTCCGAAGAAGGATATGTAACGGGAGCGCTGGCCGGAATAAATGACGGTTATATCCGGAACTGCGTTGTTACGGGAAGCGTAAGCGGGGTGACAGCTACCGGTGGAATAGTCGGTATAAACGGAGCGGAGGGACTTGTTATCGATTGCGAAAACTGTGCGGCTGTTACCGGCTTCTATTACACAGGCGGCATTGCAGGAAGAAATTACGGGATGATAAGGAGAGGTATCAACTCCGGAAATATTAATTCAACCTCCGAGTGGGCTGCGGAAAATGATGAAAGACAGGTTGATGTCATATCCGAGATAACCGGAGACCTGTCACTTATCTCATATCAGTCCGGGATCGATACCGGCGGGATCGCAGGTTTTTCAAAGGGCATGATACTAAGCTCGAGAAACGATGCGGTTGTCGGATATGAAAGAGTCGGATATAACATCGGAGGAATATGCGGAAGACATTGCGGAACCATTTTTTCATGTACCAATAACGGAACGGTTCTGGGCAAAAAGGATGTGGGAGGAATTGCCGGACAGCAGGAACCTTACATTGAAACCGATCCTTCAAAATCCATATCTGACCAGATCGCAAGGATAAATGCCCTTGCGGATAAAACCGCCAGAGATGCGGAAGGTGCTACTCCGGCCGTGACAGAAGCCATATACTCGCTTCAGCAGGCTGCGGGAAGGACAATGGATGATGCATCCGCCATGTCAGGTGATCTGTCGGAATATAAGCTGGAAGAAAACCGTGACTGGGCGGGAATGATAGAAGACCGTGCTGAAAGAGCCGAAAAAGAGGCGCTTGAATCCCTGGAAAACAGAATGGACAGCATGCTCGATCGTCTGTCTTCATATGAGGACCTGTCCGAAGAGAAAATGGAAGAGCTTTTCGGAGATACGGATATTTCGGATCTTTCTGAGGAAGAGCTGAGAGAATTGATAGATAACATCGAAGATACTGCCGGTAAGGAAGATGAACTGAAGGAATCGCCGGATGAGGATTTGTCTTCGGAAATATCCGACAAGGCTGACGAAGCGGGGGCGGAATTTAATGATACGATAAACAGCGGAATTCACACATGGAATTCCGGAATTGATGACCTTACGGAAAACAGGGATATACTTACCTCCGATCTTAGCGATGTCAGATATGCGACTGACGTACTGATAAGCGTAAGCAGCATGTATTCCGCACAGCTGACTCAGGATGCCGCAATGCTCAATGATCAGATAAACAGGACCTATGATCTGATGGATGATCTGGTAAGGGGCGTCGAAGAAGAGGGAATGGATTATCTGTTTTCCGATGTTTCCGAAACAGCCGGATCATATAATTTTGACGGAAGGATGGTAAGCTGCCGCAACAACGGCATCGTTAACGGGGATATAAATGCAGGAGGTATCGCCGGAGCTTTGGCTGTGGATTCGGAAAACCTTGAAAACAATGCCATCGCAAGGTTTGAACTAAAGACAGGGGAGGCATACGCAATCTGCAGCAATGTTGAAGACTGTGAGAATTTCGGCATCGTGAATGTCAGAACCGATTCTGCAGGAGGAATAGTTGGAAGGGCAGAGCACGGATGCATCAGAGGCGGATGCGGATACGGTGCCGTAATGTCAGATGACGGGGATCATATCGGAGGCATATCCGGTTACAGCGAGGGAACGATCCTTTCTTCATATTCGACCTGCACACTTTCAGGTAAGGATCTCGTGGGCGGAATCGCAGGGTATGCGGTTTCGGTAAAGCAGTGTGTAGCCATGCCGGTATTCGGAGATGTGAGCGGAGACCGCGGAGGTATAGCGGGACAGATCCTCAGGGAGGACGGAACAGAGGCTGTAGACGGAAGCAACTATTCGGAGAATCTGTATGTATCGGGAGATTATTACGGCATAGATGATATCAGCTATGGCGGGATCACAGATGAAGTTACTTATGATGAACTGATGCAGATGGATGGTATACCTTCCGAATTTTCGAATCTGAAGGTCATCTTTGTTGCAGGCGGAGAGGTGGTAAAGATATTTCATGCATCCTACGGAGATGATATGGGGCTCATCACACCGCCTGAGATTCCCGGCAAGGACGGATGCTATGGGGTATGGCCTGCTTTGTCGGGAAGACATGTTGCAGGCAATATGGTTATAAATGCAGAATATATATCCCATGTAGGGGTGCTGGCTACGGATACAAAATATGCCGATACAGGAAGACCTCTTGCTCTTTTGCAGGGACAGTTCATGGAAAACGACAGCATCAGAGCTCATCTGACCACGCTTCCGTTTGCGACTCCCGATAACAGCGCATATACGGATGTTACTGTCTATGAGGTCAGCTTTGACGATGCTGCAGTCGGGAATGCTGATTCGAGATACAGGCTCAGATTGTATGTGCCATATGAGAACTGCCGGATATGGAAAAAGAGCGGGGACAGCTGGACCGAGGTTCCGTTCGAGATGGCAGGCTCCTACGCACAGATAACAGTTTCCGAAAAATTCGGGGTGTATGCTGTTACACAGACTCCGGACAGGACACTTAAATATGCCGGTTATGCAGCTATCGCCCTGCTTTTTGCCATATTTGCCATTGTCATGATACGGCAGGCGGTTGGGGCACTCAAAAAGAGCCGCAGATCGGAAGAATAAACGGCTTTTAAGGTTGCGAAGGCCGGTTAATAGTTATAAAATAAAGGACAAGTCCCATTTCGGGACTTGTCTTTTGGTTTCAAAGCGAATTCCTGCCGGTAGCAGGACGCATGAAAGGAGAAAAAATGGATCAGGAAATGTTTTTAAGTCTTTATCGTCACTCAATAGCCCACGTTCTGGCTAAAGCGGTCATCGAGATCTACGGCAAAGAGAATGTACAGTATGCCATAGGACCTCAGATATCCGACGGCTGCTACTACGATTTCGTTCTTCCCCGTGCGGTCACAGAGGAAGATTACAGCGTTATCGAAGCTAAAATGAACGAGATCATCAAGAGAAAGGAAGACTGGAGAAGAGAAGAGATCTCCAAGCCCGATGCTCTTGAGATGTTCAGGGATCAGAAATTCAAGACAGAGATCATTCAGGATCTTCCCGAGGATGAGAAGCTCACCATATACTACACCGGTGATGACTATGTGGATCTCTGCAGAGGACCTCACGTTGAGAATTCCAGAGAGCTCATGGGAGTTGCCTTCAAGGTAAGGAGCGCTTCGGCTGCATACTGGAGAGGCGACCAGAAGAGGGATGTAATGCAGAGGATCTATGTCTATGCATTCCCTACCAAGGATGAACTTAAGGCTCACCTCAATATGATCAAGGAAGCTATGGAGAGAGACCACAAGAAGCTCGGACCCAAGCTTGATCTGTTCATGTTCAGTGAATCTGCACCCGGTATGCCTTACTGGCTTCCCAGAGGATGGAGACTTTACAGGACTCTCATGGAGTTCTGGAGAGATATTCACGATAAGCACGGATATCAGGAGATAAAGACTCCCATAATCAACAACAAGAAGCTCTGGCTCATCAGCGGACACTGGGCTCACTATGTGAACAACATGTTCATCGTTCCCGGAGTTCTCGGAAATGTCGATGCCAAGGCACAGATCCCTCAGGAAGACGGTTCAGTTTCGGATGTGACACTTAATCCCGTATACGATCAGAATGATGACGATACCATGGCTGCAAAGCCCATGAGCTGTCCCAACGCAATGAACGCATACAAGAGGACCATTCACTCCTACAAGGAGCTTCCCATCAGATATAACGAGGTGGGTCTTGTACACCGTAAGGAGAAGTCCGGACAGATGAACGGTCTCTTCCGCGTACAGGAATTCCGCCAGGATGATGACCATACATTCGTAATGGAATCACAGATCGAGGACGAGATCGCCGATATCATGGAGATCGCAGACCAGATCTATTCCACCTTCGGTGTAACCTACAGAGCAGAGCTTTCAACCAGACCCGAAGATTTCATGGGTGATATTGAGACCTGGGACAGAGCTGAGGCAGCACTCAAGAAGATCCTCGACAAGAAATACGGAGAGGGCGGATATGAAATAAATGAAGGCGATGGTGCTTTCTATGGTCCCAAGATCGACCTTCAGATGAAGGATGCTCTCGGAAGAGAGTGGCAGTGCGGAACCATTCAGCTTGACTTCCAGCTTCCTCACAATTTCGGACTTACCTATCAGGATGCGGACGGAGCAATGAGCCAGCCCATAGTCATCCACAGAGCCATCTTCGGTTCCTTCGAAAGGTTCATCGGAATAATAATCGAGAACTTCAAGGGAGCATTCCCCTTCTGGATCTCACCTTATCAGGTTGCTCTTGTTCCCATCAAGCCCGAGCACAATGAGTTCACCAAGGCACTTCAGGAGAAGCTTGAGAATGCAGGCGTCCGTGTAGAGGCTGACTATGCCGATAAGAACATGAACGAGAAGATCAAGTTCTTCAAGACCATGAAGGATCCTTATATCGTGGTCATCGGAGATAAGGAAGTTGAGTCCGGAACTCTTTCAATAACCGTAAGAGGACAGAAGGAACAGCTCCACAACATTCCCGCAGATGCGTTTGTCGAGTGCTGTAAGAAGCTTAATGAGACAAAGGCTCAGGAGCTTGACGGACAGATCACCGTTTAATGATCCGGTATGAATAACTGTTTTTATACTGCTTGGAAGCTGAGACGATAAGCGGTATCAATAATGGAACAGGCGGCGCCATGACGTTCCGAGTGCCTCTTGGAACGTATGGCGCTGTTTTTGTATCCTGAAAGTGATCAATATGAATCCTATTACAATGATGCAGGCTGCCGGCCGCATTAAGATCTTCCAGGAACAGCACCCAAAGGCTATAGCCTTTATAAAGTCGCTGTCGGAAAATGATCTGAGGGAAGGAACAGTGATCGAACTTAAGATCACCACTCCCGAAGGCAAGGAGGCAGTATCCAATATAAGACTTACCAAAGATGACGTGGAAACTTTTAGAATTCTTAAGAATACAGGAATGACGAATGAGAACAGATGATGTCATAAACGAGATTGAAAAGGTAGTCCGCGGCAAGAGGAGTGTTATAACCATGGTGGTGGCAACACTTCTTGCGGGCGGTCATGTTCTTCTTGAGGATATACCCGGTGTGGGCAAGACCACTCTTGCCGTTGCACTGTCCAAGGCACTGGGGCTGGATTTTAACAGAGTCCAGTTCACCCCCGACGTAGTGCCCGGGGATCTTCTCGGATTCACATATTATGACCAGAAGACAGGACAGTTTATTTTCCGTGAGGGAAGTATCTATACCAATCTCTTTCTTGCGGACGAGATCAACAGAACCTCACCCAAGACCCAGTCGGCTCTTCTTGAGGTAATGGAAGAAAGACATGCCACAGTCGAGGGCAATACAAGGGAGCTTCCTGTTCCCTTCTTCGTAATAGCGACCGAGAATCCGTACGGCTCCAGCGGTACACAGAAGCTCCCCGAGTCACAGCTGGACAGATTTATGACATGCATGTCCATGGGATATCCGGATCACGGAAGCGAAGTCGAAGTGCTTATGAACGATTCCCATTCGAGACTCGATGACGTACAGCCCATCTTCACAGCCGGTGAGATCGCAGAGATTCAGAAGAGTCTCGAGAATGTGTTCACCGACCGTTCTCTCTACGATTATATCGTTGAACTGTCAGAGGCTACCAGAAAGGATGAGAGACTTTCCCTGGGACTTTCCCCCAGAGGCAGCATCGCACTTTTTAAGGTATCCCGCGCTCTGGCATATATGTGCGAGAGAAATTATCTGACTCCGGAGGATATCAGGATGGCCTGGCTCAATGTCGCGGCCCACAGAGTAAGACTTTCTCCGAGAGGCAGGGCAATGGGACTTACGGTAGAGGAGATCCTTAACGATATCTTCGCCTCTGTCAGGGTGCCCAAGATCAGCTGAGCTTAAAGATGCTTGAACATATCAAGAATTTTATTTACATATCTTCGTATATACTCATGACGGCAGCGGTACTGCTTGTAGCGGTATTCTACAGGCAGCCCCTTGCCTCTGTTCTTCTTGTGTTTCTGATAGTACTTCCCTTTATCTCCGTCGCTGCCGGAAAATACGGCTCAAAGAGGATAACCGTCACCGCCTCTGCTCCTTCCGGAGAGGTTCTCGAAGGTGATGAGTTCAGGGTAAGACTCCACATCAGAAACACTTCCCCCGTTCCCCTGCTGAGATGTACCCTCCTGTACACCTTCTGTAATGCATACAGGAGTGACGGGGATCATTTTTCCATCACACTTGCGGGGGAAAGCTTCACATCTGAGGTCTTCAATCTCTCCTTCCGGACATCCATGCCCGGAATGTTTGTGATGGATGCTGAGGAGATGCTCATAAGCGATCCGCTGCATTTCCATACTTTCAGGGTTAAGACACCGATTCATGTGACCATACCCGTGATGCCGTCACAGATTCCCGTTCCCGATCTGTATCTTTCACAGTTTGAAGGTGAACCCTTTGATGATGTGATATCCGAGAACGGTGAACTGACCAGGGACATAAAGCAGCTCAGGGAATACAGGGCCGGTGACAGGCTCAAGGATATCCACTGGAAAGCCTCGGCCGTAAAGGGCGAGATCATGGTAAAGGAATATGAAAGAAGCGTGGATCTTATGTATCTGCTCCTTCCGGAGGTGATGAAGGGAACTGAGGCAGATGTGTTGCGCAGGTACTATTCTCTCGGTAAAAAGATGGTCTCTTCCGGAATGGGATTCAGGACAGCCCTGTATCATCCGGGGGATAAGACCTTCTCGTATCTGAATGTAAGTGATGACGCAAGTCTTGATGAAAGCATGTATGAGATAATGAGGGAAAAGGCATCCGAGACGGATGTCTATTCCGCATACATGGATCAGAATCCCGGAAGCAGCGGGGTGGTAAGGATATGTCAGGGAAATATAATAAGCACGTAAAAAGAGAAAAGGTAAGTTCTCTTCAGACAGATCCCCATCCCGGAATGAGGGGAGGAAGAGAGCTTAAGAAAAGAGAGCAGGAGCTGGAAAGACGTGGCGTATGCCAGGGGGATGTCTCCAGGGATACGCAGCCTGCCAAGTTCGTTGCGGTGCTCTTGAGGGGTTTTCTTATCTTCCTGGGAGCATACGGAACCGTATGGGGACTGGCATGTTCCTTTGATCTTGCATATGATCCGATAAAGGTATTCCTCGGAATACTTATGCTGTCAGTCTTTTCAGCGTCCATTTACTATAACCGTTTTACTTTTTACATGGGCTATGTTCTGATGTTCGTATCGTTCTTTATTTTCTCCGTGATGATGTACAGCTATATCAACTCGGGATTCCAGGCCTTTGTAAATGAACTCAATGAGCATTATGTGGATTATTTCTCGCTCCCCGCACTGAGAGTATCGGATGAGATCATCGCAGACAGGAGCCTCACGGTTCCCATCACATGTATCTTCGTGGGATGGGTGTACTGCATAATGCTGAACGTTACCATATCCAGCTACATGAATCCCGCCCTTACCTTCCTCATCACCTTCCTGCCCCTTCAGGCTGCATTCTATATCGACATATTCCCTCCGTTTTTGTGCATGACCATGCTGATCATGTGCTACGCCTCAGTGCTGGTGCTCTCCAGAGCGGGTAACTATGCACTGCCGTACAGGTACAAAAAGTATGAGGCTTTTGTCAGAAGGCGGAGAAAGAACGGCTCAGATGATTCATATATCCTGTCTGCAAAGGGAATGCTCTCCGTATTCGGCGTATCACTTGTCATGGCCCTGGTGTTCTTTGTAGTATCTTCAGCCATATTCGGTGAAGCCTATTCCACAAAGTATGTATCAAACAAGCTGAAAAACAGGACCGACGACTACGTTGAAGTCATAGTCATGAACGGTATCATGTCGATCTTCAACCGCTACGAGGCAAAGGGAGGTCTTGCACACGGAAGGCTGGGCGGTGTAGGCTCGGTCACTCCGGATTATGAGACGGACCTGGAGATCACCTTTGTCCCTGTATCAACGGATGTGGTATATCTTCGTGCATTCGTAGGTAATACCTATTCAACGGACAGATTCATGGAGGAGAAGGATCCTGTGTATGCTCCCATTGAGGAGCCCTTTAATTCGGACGGTCCCTCCCTTGAAATGGAGATAGTTAACGTCGGTGCGGACAGCGATTATTATTATCTTCCCTATCATGCATATGAAGCATCGGGAGACAAGGAAGGAACATCTTTTGTCACCTATGATCCGTATCTGAACGCCGACTATATCCGCCAGGCCGAAGATATGGAGATGTATGATTATTCACTGTATGCCTTCTCCAATTATCTCAGTGTTCCCGAAAGTCTTATACCTGTACTGGATGAGACTGTCAGAAAAGCAGATATGTTAAACGAAGACAGGACCTATGAGGGTATGCTGTACAGCTGCGGACAGCTGGAGAAGTATTTTGCGGATAACTACAGATACTCACTTCAGCCCGGCATGACCCCCATGGGAAGAGATGTTGTGGAGTATTTCCTCACATCCCAGGACAGGGGATACTGTATGCACTATGCATCGTCAGCTACACTTCTGCTGAGATATATAGGAATACCTGCCAGATACTGCGAGGGCTATGTTATCAAGCCTTCAGACCTTGCCGAAGGTGAGATAGTGCGTGAGGATCCCGAAACAGGTGAAAAGTATGTAAAGGTTGAGATAACGGATGCAAGTGCCCATGCATGGGTTGAGATCTATATCCCTGCTTACGGATGGATCCCCTACGAAATGACTCCGCCTTCATTCGATGAAGATGATGCGGTTCCGATGAATGGTCTGATGGGTATACTGTCAGGTCTGTTCAATTCCGCCACAAGAGACGATGCAGCAGGTTCGGAATCAGACGGTCCTGTGGATGGCGGCGCGGTAGGAGGTCTGTTCTCCGGTATATACAGAAGTCTTGAGTTCCTTATAAAGCCCGTGTGCTTTGCACTGGCGGCGGTGATAGCGGTAATGCTGCTGATACCTGTGGTAAGGAAAGCTGCACTGTACATCCGCATCATGATCATGAAAAAGAAAGGAAGATATGCCGAGGCTCTGTTATCCAGATACAGATCCTATACGGGCAGACTCCTTAAAAAGAAGATCATAAGATCATCAAATATGGACAGTATGATACTTGCGGAGGAGATAGCAAAGGCTCTTCCGGACACAGGCATGACCGGTGCTTCAGGTGATGAGCATGAGGCATTTGTTGTCGCACTCGTCGTACGCAAGGCGGCTTTTTCCGGCGGGGAGATAACAGCCGAAGAATATGCAAAAGCCTGTGATGTCATGGCCCGTATTCTTAAGGCAGAGCCTGCCACCTGATATCTTGCATTTCTCTGAGGAAACTGTATAATAATAATATAGTTTCCAAATCTGTTTTATTTTCCAAAACTTATATAATTACGGATCGGAGGGTGCTTATGACTGATGTTGCGGTTATCGGAGCCGGGGTGACAGGCAGTGCGGTTGCAAGAGAACTGTCCAGGTATGATCTTGAGATCGTCGTACTTGAGAAGGAATCCGATGTCTGTGAGGGAACATCCAAGGCAAACAGCGGGATAGTGCATTCCGGATATGATGCAAAGCCCGGAACTTACAAGGCCCGTTTTAACGTCGAGGGCAACAGGCTGATACACGAGCTTTCGAAGGAACTCGATTTTCCTTTTAAGGAGAACGGGTCCCTTGTTCTTGCATTGGAGGAAGATGGCAGGGCCGGGCTTGAAGAGCTTCTTGAAAGAGGCAGGAAGAACGGTGTCCCCGGTCTCAGGATAGTTGAACGCGACGAATTGAAAAAGATGGAGCCGAATGTCTCCGATTCTGCGGTGTGTGCACTCTATGCTCCCACCGGCGGAGTGGTATGCCCTTTCAATATGAACATAGCACTTGCGGAGAATGCAGCTGACAACGGTGTCACTTTCAGGTTTAACACGGAAGTTACATCCATAGAAAAGAAGAACGATGAGGAAGGCAGGGGCTATTACAGGATAGAAACCACAGGCGGTCACGTCGATGCCAGGATAGTGGTCAATGCAGCAGGCGTATATGCGGATGTCTTCCATAACATGGTATCCGGGGACAGGATACACATCACTCCCAGGAAGGGACAGTACTGTCTGATGGATAAGACTGCAGGGGGTATTGTGAGTCATACTCTTTTCCAGCTCCCCACAAAGCTTGGAAAGGGAGTACTTGTAACTCCCACTGTTCACGGCAATCTCATGGCTGGCCCCACAGCCGATGATGTGGATGATAAGGAGGATACCTCAACAACTGCGGCGGGACTTGATACCGTTCTGTCAAGGGGCGCTCTGTCCGTTGTATCCATGCCGCGTATGACCATCACATCCTTCGCAGGTCTCAGGGCTCATGAGGACGGTGGCGACTTCATTATCGGAGAGGTAAAGGATGCTCCCGGATTTATCGATGCGGCAGGGATAGAATCCCCCGGTCTTACCGCCGCACCGGCGATAGGTGTTTATATTGCGGGACTTATAAGGGATATCCTTAAGCCCTGTGAGAAGGAGGATTTTATCGGAACGAGAAAGGGAATCCCCTCCATGGCTCTTGCAGACGAAGAGGAACGCAAGGCTCTTATAGAGGCGGATCCTGCTTATTCCCACGTGATATGCAGATGCGAGCTGGTTACGGAAGGCGAGATCAGGAATGCCATAACCAGAACTCTCGGAGCCACGACCGTTGACGGGGTCAAGAGAAGGACAAGAGCCGGAATGGGAAGATGTCAGGCGGGCTTCTGCCTTGCAAGGACGATCCCGATACTTGCCGAGCTCCTTGGAAAGAGTGAAGAGGAGATCACAAAGAGCGGCGCCGGTTCCTATTACATTAATGGCAATATAAAGGATGAGCTGTGACGGCGGAGGAACGCATATGACAGATATGAAGAAAGATCTTGTTATAATCGGCGGCGGCCCCGCCGGACTTTCCGCGGCTGTTTCCGCAAGCCGGGAAGGTGCAGAGGATATACTGATCATCGAGAGGGATACAAGACTCGGCGGTATACTTAATCAGTGCATACACAACGGCTTTGGCCTGCATACGTTCAAGGAGGAGCTTACGGGTCCCGAGTATGCCGACCGTTACATCAGGCAGGTGGAGGACGGAAAGATCCCGTATATGCTTGATACCATGGTTGTTGATCTGGCCTATGATGATGGATCCGGAGATAAGATCATAACAGCCATGAATGCAAAGGACGGACTTTTCACCATAAGTGCCAAGGCTGTGATACTTGCGATGGGATGCAGGGAGAGGCCCAGAGGTGCCCTTAACATACCCGGCTTCAGACCATCCGGCATATACTCTGCCGGTACTGCACAGTACTATGTGAACATGGAAGGGCGCATGCCCGGAAGGAAAGTCGTGATCCTTGGATCCGGAGATATAGGACTTATCATGGCCAGGAGAATGACATATGAAGGGGCGAAGGTTCTCTGCGTAGCAGAGCTTCAGCCTTATTCGGGAGGTCTTAAGAGAAATATCGTCCAGTGCCTTGATGACTTCGGTATCCCCCTTCTTCTCAGTCACACAGTGGTGGATATAAAGGGAAAGAAGAGGCTTGAGGGAGTAACCATTGCGGAGGTTGACGAAAACAGGAAGCCCATTCCTGGGACTGAGGTGTTCTACGAATGTGACACTCTGCTCTTATCCTGCGGTCTGATCCCGGAGAATGAGCTGTCGGGCAAACTGGGAGTGAGGATGAACGGCGTGACCGGCGGTGCGTATGTCAATGAAAGCCTGGAGACCAGTGTGCCCGGCGTATATGCATGCGGCAATGTTCTTCACGTACATGATCTTGTGGATTATGTATCGGGTGAAGCGGATATGGCGGGAAAAAATGCCGCAGCTTTCATACTCGGAAGGACCGGAACGGATGACGGTAATGTCATTAATATAAAGACTGAAAACGGAGTGAGGTATTCGGTACCCTCCGTTGTAAGACCTGCACTGATGGGAAATACGCTTACGGTCAGGTTCAGAGTGGGCAATGAGTACAGGGATAAGGACCTGGCGGTGTATCTGAACGGAAAGCAGCTGATGAGGCTTCCCAAGAGGGTCATGGCTCCCGGGGAGATGGAGCAGATAGTACTGGTTAAGAGTAAGGTTGAGGAGATCATCGCCGCGTCTGAGGCCAAGGAGCATGAGGTGGTCATAAGAGTTGAGGATAAAGCGTAAGTGACGGTTCCGAACCTCACATAATTGCTTTCAAAGACGCTTGCGCTCCCGTTTCCGGCGTAACGGTACGCTCGCTTCACTGCGTTTCGCTCGCCGCTAAGCTCACCAGGGGCGGGTTCGCTAAGCGCCGACGCCTCCAAGGGCTTTGAAAGCAAAACATGTGAGGTTCGAAACCTGTTAGAAGCATAGGCTTGGCATGTGTAGCTCAAGGATTTGGGATATAGGAGATAAGGGGTTATGGATATAAGGGAATTGACGTGTATAAGGTGTCCCATAGGGTGTCATATCTCAGTGGAGATGGAGGAGGGAAAGGTGGTGAATATCACCGGGAACTCATGTCCGAGGGGTGCGGAGTATGCTGCAAGTGAGGTGACGGATCCTGTCAGGACGGTGACGAGTCTTGTGAGACTTAAAGGGGGAGCAAGGCCTGTGGTGTCGGTAAAGACTGCGGGGAACGTTCCGAAGGACAGGATGATGGATGTCGTGGCGGCACTTAAAGAGGTGGAGCTTGAGGCTCCGGTACACATCGGTGATGTTGCCTTAAGGGATGTTGCCGGGACCGGGATCGATGTGGTGGTCACGGCTAATGCCTGATGTTCTTCTACTGATCGGAAGCGGGCAGATGCGTGGGAATGTGCAGATAATATCATTTTTGGAGAGTTGGATATATGAGTGAAAAGTATATACTGGCGCTGGACCAGGGAACTACAAGTTCAAGAGCGATCATCTTCGATAAGGATGCAAAGATCAAGGCGGTGGCTCAGAAGGAGTTTGACCAGTATTATCCCCAGCCCGGATGGGTGGAGCACAATCCGAGGGAGATATGGTCTTCACAGCTGTCGGTCGCAAGGGAGGCAATGGCCAATCTGGGGCTGTATGCATCGGATATTGCTGCCATCGGTATCACGAACCAGAGGGAAACTACGATCGTATGGGACAGGGAGACGGGAGAGCCTGTATATAATGCGATAGTATGGCAGTGCAGAAGGACGTCATCCATGATAGACAACATCGTGGCTGCCGGGCGCACTGATATGATCAGGGAGAAGACGGGGCTTGTTCCCGATGCATACTTTTCCGCCAGCAAGATCGCATGGATCCTTGATAACGTGGACGGAGC
Source organism: uncultured Lachnospiraceae bacterium (assembly GCA_902761225.1). GTDB lineage: Bacteria > Bacillota > Clostridia > Lachnospirales > Lachnospiraceae > AC2028. Next base: position 17,430 of record CACWJQ010000029.1, read on the forward strand.
CAGGGAGAAGGCCGATAAGGGGAAACTTGTATTCGGCACAGTGGATACATGGCTGATCTGGAACCTGACCGGCGGTCTGGTGCATGTTACGGACTATACCAATGCGGCCAGGACCATGCTTTTCAATATTCATACACTTGAGTGGGACAAGGATCTTCTGAGGCTCTTTGGGATCCCTGAAAGCATGCTGCCGGATGTTAAGCCCAGCAGTGCCAGATACGGCTACACCAGCGAGAAGGTTATGGGAGGATGGATCCCCATATCCGGAGCTGCAGGTGACCAGCAGGCGGCGCTGTTCGGACAGTGCTGTTTTGACAAGGGTGATGTCAAGAATACTTACGGAACCGGCTCGTTCATATTAATGAATACGGGGAATGTTCCTGTGGTCTCATCAAACGGACTGCTTACGACGATTGCAGCATGTACTTCCGAGAAGCCGGAGTATGCACTTGAGGGTTCTGTTTTCGTCGCGGGAGCGGCGGTGCAGTGGCTGCGTGACAGCATGAGGATGGTAAAGAGTGCCGCACAGACCGAGGAGTATGCAGACAGGGTCAGGGACAGTGCAGGGGTTTATGTTGTTCCTGCTTTTACCGGACTTGGCGCTCCTTACTGGGACCAGTATGCAAGGGGGACGATCGTCGGTGTTACGAGGGGATGCAGCAAGGAGCATTTTATCAGAGCTACACTCGAATCCATCGCATATCAGTCATATGACGTGATAAGGGCAATGGAGGATGATCTGGGAGCTCCGCTGGCAGGCCTTAAGGTTGACGGTGGCGCATCCGCCAATAACTTCCTCATGAAGTTCCAGGCAGACCTGGTGGGCACAACTGTCTACAGACCCAAGTGCATAGAGACCACCGCCATGGGAGCGGCTTTCCTTGCGGGACTTGCGGAAGGATACTATGCCGACAGGGAAGAGATAAAGTCCAAGTGGGAGCTTGGCAGGACCTTTGAACCTGAACCAGACAGATCAAATGCCGAAAAGTGTCTGAAGGGCTGGAGAAAGGCTGTCAGATGTGCTTTGGCCTGGGCTGCCGATGATGAATAAAAAAAACGACTAAATCGTTTAAGAATAATAAACAAAAATCACAATTCAAATCATATAAATTTGCCAAAATCTAAAGATTTGCACAAAAAATAGCAAAAAATAGTTGCATTGATTGAGAAAATGATATATTCTCAAGTCACGAAAACGATTAAGTAAGTTATTGCTTATAGTCTACACTTTTCGGAAGGATGGAAACAGGAATGAAGGATTTCCTACAGAACACTTGGAAACACAGAGCTCATGTGGTACTGGCATTACCGGTATTTTTAGTACTTTTCTTTATCATGTATGTACCCATGACCGGTCTTATACTTGCGTTTAAGAATTTCGATGTGACCAAGGGCATTTACGGAAGCCCCTTCTGCGGTCTTGATAACTTCAAGTTCCTGATCGCATCCAAGTCAACATTCATCAACATAACCAAGAACACTCTGATCTACTATGTGATATTTACTGCACTTGGAACATTCCTGAACGTGGCACTTGCAGTCGCTATCGATCAGTGCATATTCAAGAGAATGACCAAGGTCATGCAGACACTGATGATCATCCCTGTATTCATTTCATATGCAGCGGTTCAGTTCATCGTATATGCATTCATAAGCAAGGATACCGGACTTATCAACAATACACTTGGAACCAGCACCAGCTTCTACATGAATCCGGGTCTCTGGCCCGCAATCCTTACGATCACCAAGATCTGGAAGGATACAGGTTACGGTTCAGTCCTTTACATGTCAGTTCTCGCAGGTATCGATACAGAGCTTTATGAAGCAGCCGAGATCGACGGTGCCAACAGATGGAAGAAGATATGGCACATCACTCTTCCCAGTCTGATCCCCATGATCACCGTAATGCTCCTGCTCTCCGTAGGTAATGTCATGAGATCCGATACCGGTCTTTTCTATCAGGTAACAAGAGACAGCGGAGTACTTTATTCCACTACCCAGGTTATAGACTCATACGTTCTGCACGCAATATTCAAGAATTCGAACTTCGGATTCACTGCAGCGACATCATTCTTCCAGTCGGTTGTCGGTTTGCTCCTTATGCTCTTTGCAAACTGGCTCGTTAAGAAGATCGAGCCTGAGAACGCATTATTCTAAGGAGGAAGGAATCGATGGCTAAGGAAAAGAAAAACAAGAATGCCGATCTTGCCCCGTCTAAAACAGAGAAAAAGAGCGTAGGTCAGGTAATACTTCTGATATGCCTCTTCATATTCACAGTATTCTGTTTTGCACCGGTGCTGCTCGTTTTCATATCAGCATTTACCGATGAGATCTACATAACCCAGCACGGTTTCTCATTCTTCCCTGAGAAATGGTCAATGGCAGGTATGAATGCCGTGCTCAAGTATGGTAAGCAGCTCTTCACCTCGTATGCGGTTACCATCTTCGTAACTGTGGCAGGTACATTCCTCGGACTCCTCATCATGAGCATGTATGCATACTCGATGAGCAGAAAGGAATTCAAGCTTGCCAAGTTCCTTGCGATATTCCTCCTGATCCCCATGCTCTTCAACGGAGGACAGCTTTCCGGATATATCGTATTTACTTCAATGTACAAGCTTAAGGACAGCCTGCTCCTTCTGATCCTTCCTCTGTGCGTGAGCACAATGAACGTCATAATCCTGAGGACATACATAGTTAACAGCATTCCTTCAGAACTTATGGAAGCAGCGAAGATCGACGGTGCCGGAGAGTACAGAACCTTCTTCCAGATCACACTGCCTCTGCTCAAGCCCTCACTTGCAGCCGTAGGCTTCATGATGGCAACAGCTTACTGGAATGACTGGCAGAACGCACTGCTTTACATCGATACCAACAGCAAGAAGCCTCTGCAGCTCCTTCTCGTAAACATTCAGAAGAGCATACAGTTCCTTCTTAACAATAATAACGTCCCCGCTTCTGCAAGAGCAGCAATGGGTGGTGCCATCCCTCAGAACTCCGCAACAATGGCAACGGTTATCGTAGTCATCGGACCTATCATGGTGGCATATCCCTTCTTCCAGAAGTACTTCATCAAGGGACTTACAGTCGGTTCAGTCAAGGGTTGATCCCATAAGTATCTGAACACATCAATATGGTATTCAGGGGACGGGCATTCCGTCCGGACCTTATGAATATATCTAACCAAAGGGAGGTTAAGTATTATGAAAAAGTTCAACAGAGTTGCAGCTCTTGCGCTTGCAACCATGATGGGCCTTTCTCTTACCGCTTGCGGTGGTGAGACCGGAACATCAAACGGCGGAAACGGCGGCAGCGGCGCTGCTACCGGACAGACTCAGGTAACTGAGAGTGGAGCAGTCGTAATCGACGTCTACAGACGTACATTCAATCTCGGTGCAGTTGACGATGCTCAGGTTAAGAAGGTTGAGGACGCTATCAACGCTTACATCGCTGATAAGATCAACGTTCAGATCGTTCTTCACGACATCGCTTCCGAGTACGAAGACAAGGCTAACCTTGCTCTTAACAACGGAGAAATCGATCTCCTCTGGACTGCATCTTGGGAGAGCACCATCGGAACCAAGGATCTCTATGCATCAAATGCTGTATATGACATCACAGATCTTCTTCCCGGATCAGCTCTTTACACCTCAATGGATGCTAACACCTGGGAAGCTTCCAAGTACGGCGGAAGAAACTACTTCATCCCTGTTTACAAGGATAACGTAGAAGGCTATGACTTCATGTTCCGTCAGGCACTCGTTGACAAGTACGGATGGGATATCACCAAGGTTAAGAAGCTTGCTGATCTCGAGCCCATGCTCGCTGACTGCGCTTCAGAAGGACTTAAGTATCCCTTCCTTACCCAGAGAACCGCTATGTTCTACAGATGGTACATCGATTCATTCGATTTCTTCACCGGCGACGCTACTTCAAACTGGGTTGCTGTTGACAGAAAGACCAACAAGGTTGTAGACACCATCCTTACCCCTGAGTATGAAGAGTTCTGTACTCTTATGTGCAAGTGGGCTGAGGAAGGATACATCTCTGAGGACGATGTAACCAAGACCACCGATGACACCACCACCCAGACCCAGGATTGGGGTATTTCATGGTGGACCGACATCCCCAACAACGGAGAGGCTAACGGAAGATACGGCCAGCAGGTTGCTATGCAGCCCGCATCTGAGAGATATATGCACACCGATTCCATGCTTGGATCATGCTTCGCAGTAGCAGCTACATGTACTCCTGAAGAAGCTCAGGCTTGTGTAGATTTCCTCGGAGTTCTCTTCAACGATTCCAAGCTTGCTGATATCTATGCTTACGGTATCGAAGGCGAAGATTTCAACTATGATTCAAACGGCTATGTAGCTAAGATTCCTGATGCTAAGTACAACCACTCAATGTGGGAGTCTGCAAACGCAACCGTAGTTACCTGCGAAGCTGACAACCCTTACACCGCTCAGATGTACAAGGATTTCAACTCTTCAGCACTTATCTCCTGCGCTAACGGATTCCAGTTCGACAAGAGCCCCGTTGAGGCACAGTACACCGCTTGCCAGAACGTATTCGAAGAGTACGGATTCGCTCTTGAGAACGGCGGATATGCATCATCTGATGTTAAGAACGTAATCCAGCAGTATCAGGCAGCTCTTGACGAGGCAGGATATCAGGACGTTCTTGCTGAGTTCCAGAGCCAGTATGATGCTTGGAGCAAGTAATCCATAAGGATTATCTGAAACAAGGCTGATAAAGCTTAATAAGAAAGCGGTCGCTTCGGCGGCCGCTTTTTTGTGATAATATACGACATATTGATATTTATAAGTCTTTATAACCTTTTATAACTTTTAAAACTTTTAAAACCTTTTATAACTCTTTATAAGTCTTTATAACTTTTTATAAGTTTTTATAACTTGGGTCGTCTTTGGAGGTAATTTTTTCCGTCAGTATTATTGAAAGATACAATTTCTTGAACAATGGCAGGATGTGAAATACAATAGGGGAGTGGATTGGCCACAGAGGGAGGAATCATATGTTTTGTAGAGAATGCGGAGCATTTATGGATGACAGTCAGACTGTATGCCCTGCCTGCGGAGCGGGACAGGAAGGCGGAAAAAAGAAAAAGGGAAAAGGAAAGGGAATCCTTATCGCAGTCATTGTTCTGATACTTCTTGCTGCTATAGGAGCAGGTGCATACTTCTTTATCAGCCATAATTCACCTGAGGCAAAGACACTTAGGTTTATTGCCCAGGGTGAACAATGCCTTGCTGATAAGGAATATAAGGATGCAGTCAGTGCATTTGAAGATGCTCTTGAAGTTACTCCCGATTCTCTTGATGCATATAAGGGGATCGTGGATGCTTATCTTGGTATGGATAAGGCAGATAAGCTTCCGGATGTATATGAGGACGCATCAGATGATCTTGGCAAAAGCGATCTGAAGGAGCTTAGAGCATATATTTTTGATACAGTGGAGTCACTTATCAAAAAGGCTATGAAAAAAGATGATCGTGATCTGGCCGACGAATATGTGTCCATGCTGTTTGATATAGATGAAGATATGGCAGCAGATATAATGAACAAGTATCTTCCTGTATATGATGATCCCGGGGTTCAGCCTGTAGTGGATGTACCTCCTGTGGATGTCCCCCCTGTGACCGTCGTAACGGATCCTCAGAGTCTTGAAGATGCCAATATGACACTTACTTTATGGTGTATAGCCACTGAAGCTGATTCGACCAGACATTCTTATGAATTAGCTATTGAGGACCTTGCGCGTCAGTACCCCAATATCACTCTGAACTGGGAAGCATACGAAAACCAATCATATAAAACAAAGATAAAGGCAGCTGTAGCGGCAAACGAAATGCCGGATATCTTTTTCACCTGGTCAGGAGCATTCCTTCAGGATTTTGTAAATGCAGGGGCGGTTTACTGTCTGGACGATGTGTACAGGGATTATGCGAGCGAACTTCCTGAGTCGATGCTTTATAATTCCACTTATTATGGCAGTCATTACGGTGTGCCTCTCACTATGAATGTGGTGACCCTGTTTGCCAATATGGAGATGCTTGAAGAAGCAGGATATGATGAGATTCCCGGGACGTTCTCTGAGTTCGTGGAGTGCTGTGATGCACTTAAGGAAGAGGGAATCATTCCTTTTGGCTGTGCCGGACGTGAGACATGGTGTGTCACGGAATATCTGGAGCCCATCATGATCAAAACCATCGGGGCGTATTCACTTCACAATCTGTTCTTGGGATATACATCGTGGGATGATGATGGAATTGCCTCGTCAGTAGATCTGCTTCAGGAGCTTATCGAAAATGGATATTTTGATCCTGATGGTTATCTGAGTAATGATGAGGTAAAAAGCAATTTCATAGATGGCAAGTACGCATTCTATATGAATGGATCATGGAACTGTGCAGATTTTGCATTTAACTGTACATTTGAAGTAGGCGTAGGAGAATTTCCTGTAGTTGATCCTTATTACGGAGAACCCGGAACCTTCATAGGAGGACCTTCAGATACACTTGCTGTATCNNCTTACTGCACAGTATGCCTTTGAACTTGGAAAGCGTATAAGTAATTATGGATATATTGACGGATGTGGCCTGTCTACCTGGAGAGTGTATATGGATGACTCGAATTTAAATACCATCTCAAGACAGGTTCAGAAAATGTGTAACGATGCAGAAAGTTTTGTCCTGTTCGGTGATACTATCATGAACATAGACGATGCGTTCACATATCTGGAGTATGTCTCTGAGGTGTATTTCGGAATGATCAATGGAGATGGCTTTATTGATGGACTTGCCCGGGACATAAGGTAAATATCCGGTGCTTATGATGAAAATGTAATGAAAGCGGTCGCTGAGGCGGCCGCTTTTTCCAATGGGGAGAGGAGAAATATCAAACTATGGATTAAGCATGCAAATTAACATGTTAATATACTCGCACGTTTGCTTTTTTGCAGTATTATAAGAGTAGGCTTATTGGAGAACAATTTAGGGAAAGAGGTGTGAATATGCCAATCATAATGCCAATTTCAGATTTGAGGAACTATACAGAGGTTCTAAAAGAAGTTGATAATAAAAAACGTGTTTATCTTACCAGAAACGGTCATGGTGCATATACAATCATGACGGTTGCTGAAGCCGATGAACTGGACGGGATCAGAGCTGCCAGGGCACTCGCTGCAGATTTGAGAAGAGCTGAAGAGCGGGCAGATCGAGAAGGGTGGATTGATGCGGATGACTTTGACCGCGAAATGGGGATAATAGATTGAAGGAATTAAAGTACTCACCAGACTATGCTGAAAAAATGCGGGAACTTAAAAAGTATCTTGATTTCCATGTTTTTGGGCTACTCCGAAATGAGTAGCTCTTTTTTGTTCCAATATATAGATTTGTGCCTGACTTAATACAGCAACCGTTGCATTTGCCTTGAGAAATTACAGGCTCGCATAACTTTTTGTATAAGTATTCAAAATTTGTGATAAAATACCTACAATAAGGTTAGATTCACATCCGGTCCGACAGATGACGGGTACGCCGGTTTCCGGTACGGACTAAAGCTGCGGGAGCGAAAAGCATACATATATGCAGGATATTCATTCCATTATTCACAGGTTTTTGGG
>CACWJQ010000030.1 GCA_902761225.1 uncultured Lachnospiraceae bacterium
TAGGGTTCGCATCCTACCTGTCTGCACAGTTCAAGGAACTCGTGGGTACCGAAGGAATTGTCCTCGGTAACTCCGCCCCAGTTGGTATTTACGATCTTCTTCCTGTTTTCTTTGCTGCCTATACCGTCCATCCAGTGATAGGTATCAGCAAAGCATCCACCCGGCCATCTGATAACAGGAACCTTGATGTTCTTAAGTGCGTTAACAACATCACATCTCATGCCGTTAACGTTGGGGATCCCATCTTCTTCCTTTACGAAGACGCCTTCATAAATGCATCTTCCAAGGTGCTCTGCGAACTGTCCGTAGATGTTCTTATTGATGGTACCCTTGCTTTTTTTGGTATTGACTACAATATGTGCCATATAACCCCCTAAAATATTATTTTTATTTTACACATCAGAAAATCTTTCCACGAATACTGTCAGGCATGCATGATACAGATTTCCGGTGCATTTTCAACAGTCTTTAATGTCTTATGGATCCTCCGGACAGATCAGTCTTTCCAGACGATCTCATCCATGTACTCTTCACTTGCATATGGTCCGGGGATCACTCTGATACCTCTCTTATTGCCGAAGTAATCTTCATTGAAGGTTATTGGTGTTCCGTCAGTGTTCTCATAATACTCTTCCGGCTCAAATGCTTTACCCAGAGTTTCGGTATCTATCATATGAACCCTGAAATCCTTAACAAGCTCGAATACATTAGTCTTCAGCGAGTATCTGCCCTTCTTCTCCTCGAGTCTGACATATGCACTGCTCTTCTTATCAACAAGATGATCCTTCTCATGTTTGTAAGCAGACGCACCTCCGAAGTATGCATTACCGTGGACCCATACAGGGAGATGTCCGAAATGTGCGGAAGCGAGCTTCCCCATATCAGGGCGGTGCTTATCGAGGTCAAACTGTGCGATCCAGTCTTCATACAGAGGATATTCATCCCACACATGGGTACCCACCTCAAGATTGCAGGGTTCGCGCTCAGGATCCCAGTTCTTCAGGTAATCCCCCGGAATCTTTGTATTCTGTATAAAGATATTGTTATAGAATCTGTTATCACCGTGAAGTATGGTCATGAATCCAAGTACTTCGGTACGGTGAGGTATATGGTAGGGAGTATATCTGGGCTCACGCTGTCCGTTTACTATGGAATCCACTCCGCTTCCCACCATACAGAATGATCCGCAGATAAGATTGTGGACCATGGCGACACCTTCCGTAGGTATCCTCAGGGAAACCGGTGACAGAAGGATATTGTTATCTATAAGCATGGGACCGTGTCCCACCTCAACAAAGATATCCTGGTCGAAACGGTCAGGTCTCTTCTTAAGGAAATCGGGAATGCAGTTGTCATGCAGGAAATTCCTGGTTATCCTGGTACCCTGTGCCTCCCAGTCCGTCCATATTCCCATGGAACAATGGTGGATATGGTTCCTGCGGAAGATAACATCGATGGCAGCGTGGAACTTGATACCTGCGATCTCCGCTCCACCAAGCTGCTGCATATTATTGATGTGGTGAATGTGATTGTCCTCTATGATCGAGAATACACATCCCATTCTTCCCACAATGCCGGTCTGTTCGCAGTGGTGAATATTACATCTTCTGACTATATGTCCTCCCACCGTCTCTTTGGTCCATCCATCGTACTGGGCACGGCATACGGCATCCCTCTCCATCTGGGTGGGACTCTTGACATGCTTGTGGAAGAAATAGTTATCATTATTTTCCTGGGAGTAATTACCGAAGGAAATACCGCAGCATTTTGAACCGTATACTTCACAGTCTTCGATTATCCATCCCTTTGACCAGTGGGCACCTATCATTCCGTCCTGGAACGCAGCCGGAGGAGCCCATGTTGTTGCCGCCTTGCATACGGTAAATCCGGAAAGTGTGATATAACCTATATACTTTTCCGAAGGCATGAAGCAGTTTCTGCGTACTGTTATCTCAACTTTGTTCCCGGAAGGTACCTTGTCCTGAAAATTAGCATATATAACGGTCTCGCCCGTTTTTTCATCCTGCTCGCAGTACCACTTGTAAACCGAGAACTCAGGATCCCAGCTCCTGTCATATACCTTGCCCTCAAGACACTCCTTGAGAGATGCGGTCTCATACATCATACGGTCGTTCAGGAATACATTGCCTGTGTGAATATGATTGTCTGCAAAGTACCAGTCGCCCTCAACTTCCTGAATATAAGGATTATATGCACCGAAGACCGTATTATCTATCCTCGTAACATATGTGGTCCCCTTGTACTTCTTCCAGTCAGTTACAACCTCTGCCCCGGTTATAACGGCCTTAAGGGGCTTCTCCGAGATATACGATATTCTGTTTTCTTCCGTTCCGGCGTTTCTGGGATTGACGTATTCCCTGTAGATACCCGGAGCAACGATAACCTCGTCACCGGGTTTAGCGATATTCGCTGCATCCTGAATTGCCTTGAAGGGCGATTCCTTGCTGCCGTTTCCGCCACGTGCGGCGTTCACGTTAACATAGATCTTCATAGATGTACCTCCCCTTTAACCTTGATACATTTTGTTTTATCAAAGACGCACCTTACCCCCGGCGCATCCTGTCCCCGCAGCAGAGCCTGTCAGCATCAGTTCACATATCCCCGGAACACGAACTGTACATGACAGACCCGTCAGTATTTCCTTCTCGATGCCAGCTCTGCGTAGATCTTGCAGTAATTATCATATCTTACAGCAGATATCCTTCCGTCCGAAACTGCTTCCTTTATCCCACAGTCAGGCTCCGATATATGCGAACATCCGGTGAATCTGCAATTCTTTTCAGGTTCTGCAAATTCCGGATAATATTTCCACAGGTCGGCTTCCGTGATCCCTCTGTTCTCGAAACTTGTAAACCCGGGAGTGTCACAGATAAATGTATCCTCCGAGATCATGAACAGTTCCGAATGCCTTGTGGTATTCTTTCCTCTGCTGATCTTGGCACTTATCTCTCCCGTCACGGATATCTCATCTCCGAAAAGTCTGTTTATCGTGGATGATTTACCTGCACCGCTTGGGCCTGCCAATGCCGTGGTTCTGCCCTTAAGTGCTTTTTCAAGTTCTTCAAAACCTTCGCCCGTGAGAGCACTTATCAGTCTCACATCGTATCCCACATTTTTGTATACGGATATAAAACCCTCACCGAGACTTTCCGTATCGATATCCTCTTTGTTGAATGCAATGATACAGGGCAGTTTTTCTTTTTCAAGATTAATAAGGAATCTGTCTAGAAGATTAAGAGAAGGATCGGGATTTTTCACTGCAAAAATTATCAGAAGGAGATCAACATTTGCGACTTCCGGTCTGAACAGTGAATTCCTCCTGGGAAGAAGCTCCACTACATTGCCGGTCTTCTTGTCTTCATCAATGATATCTATGATGCAGTCGTCCCCTACAAGCGGTTTGAGGCCTTCCTTCCGGAAAGCCCCTTTCGCTCTGCATTCGTAGGTATGTGAACCGGAGACCACGTAATAGAAGCCTCCTACCCCTCTGATTATCTTGCCTTTCAGAGAATCCATCAATCGTCTTCCTGTATAAATGTTATCTCTCTGGTGAATGATTTTTCAATTGCAGGACCGGATGTTGTTGTAGTCTGCCCGTTAGCATCTGTTGTAGTAACAGGCTCACCCGGCACGGTATATGTTATGGTAAGGGTCCCGGAAGGACATCCTATTCCATAGAAATTAGCCGTGTAAGGGAATTCCTTGGTGCTCTGGTCAAGGAGTACCTTGCCGTCAGTTCCCACCAGTCTGAGTCTCACTTCCGTTCCTCCGATATAATCGGGAGCTTCCGATGAAGTGGGTGCCGATACACTGAGGTTGCATTTGTAAGTATGCTTTACGGGACCCGAGCTTACTTCAAAGTTCATTACGGTTCCCACACCCACTGATGAATTTTCTGCAAGTGACTGTGAGACAACTATACCTGCTTCGTACTGATCCGATGGAACATATGTGATCTTTCCGATGGAAAGCTCATTCTCTATACATGTGACGGTGGCATCAGTCTCATCCATTCCGACTATCTTGGGTACAACGACCTTGATATCCGTAGGACCTGTGCTGACGGTTATGGTGACCGAAACACCCTTTGCTGCCATGACTCCGGGATCAGGATTCTGCGAGATGACATATCCTGCAGGAACCTCATCCGAGTTAGCTTCAACCGTGTTGACGGTAAAGCCCTTTAACACAAGTGTGCTTGTCGCATCCGAAAGAGCCTTGCCCACAACATCGGGCATCTCCACGGAATCGGTACCGGAACTTACAAGGAGATTGACATTGGTTCCTGCGATCACCTTTGTACCTGCTTCAACATCGCAGCTCATTACTGTTCCTGAAGGAATGGTCTCGGATTCCTGAAAATCCACCAAGGGATTAAGTCCGAGTACAAGAAGAGCATTTCTTGCAGCTTCTATATCCGAACCCACAACCGTGGGCATGGTAACTTCCACCACTTCAGTCACGGTGGGAGTCTGGTCATTGATAACATAGGAGCTCGTATTGTCCGGAGCAGGATCAGACTGCATCCTCTTTCCTATTATCTTCACTGCAAGGAAGATAATGATAAATACTATGATGATACCTGCAAGTATGGACAGTATCGTGGTGATCCTCTCCATCCTGGAGGGACCGTCATAATCAGTTGAGCGTCTGGATCTCTTATCATCCTCATAATCATCCGGATAATAATCGTCCTTAGCCAGTCTCATGTGATCATGGTCGTATTCGGAGTCATATTCCGGATCGTAATCATGATCATATTCGGGATCGTAATCTATCTCGGAGGTCTGGCTTCTTATCGCTTCCAGCTCCTCGTCGGTGACATTCCTGGTCCCCTCCATCTCCACGCGGTTCCTGACCACAAAATCCTCATCGGGAGTCAGCAGGCACTGCTTGAGATCCTCAACAAGCTCCTGCATGTTCTGGTATCTTCTGTCAGGGGATTTCTCACAGCATTTCAGAACGATATCCTCCAGAGAATAGGGAAGTTCGGGAACATAATCCCTGGGTGAAGGCATGGGCTCCTGAATATGCTTAATGGCGATGGCTACAGTGGTCTCACCGTTAAAGGGCACCCTTCCCGTGAGCATCTCAAACATGGTGATACCGAGGGAATAGATATCGCTCTTCTCATCGGAGTAGCCTCCGCGTGCCTGCTCAGGTGATGTGTAATGAACCGATCCCATTACATTGGAGGTTATGGTATTGCTTGTAGCCGCCTTGGCTATACCGAAATCCGTAACCTTTACCTTGCCGGCAAGGGAGATTATGATATTCTGAGGCTTGATATCCCTGTGAATGATATGCTTTTCATGAGCAGCCTCAATACCCAGTCCCACCTGAATTGCAATGCTCACAGCCTCTTCAAATGAGAGGCGTGCTTTCTTCTCGATATATTTCTTGAGAGTGATACCCTCAACAAGCTCCATTACAATGTAATAGATGCCGTCTTCTTCTCCGACATCATATACATTCACCACATTGGGGTGCATCAGTCCTGCAGCAGCCTGTGCTTCAACACGGAATTTGGAAACAAAATTCTCATTCTCCGAAAATTCCTGCTTAAGCACCTTGACGGCGACGTTTCTGGAAAGCTTGTTATCAACAGCTTTATATACGTCAGCCATTCCGCCTGTACCTATCTTCTCCAGGATCTCATAGCGGTCTGCTATTGTCATTCCGATCTTGACCATCGATCATTCTTCCTCATATCTGATAAGTACAACGGATATGTTGTCCAGTCCGCCGTTCTCGTTAGCTTCTTTCACAAGTTTTTCGGCAGCAGTGGCAATATCGCTGGAACCGTCCACTATCTGCTTTATCCTTTCGTCCGTGACCATATTCGTAAGTCCGTCAGTGCAGAGCATTACCGTATCTCCGCTCTCAAGCACCTGAGTGAAGATATCGGGCTCAACATCCGGTTTCACGCCAACAGCCCTGGTGATGACATTCTTCTCGGGATGGTTTCTTGCCCTCTCTCTGGTAAGCCCACCCCTGCGTATCATCTCTTCAACCAGGGAATGATCAACGGTTATCTGTCTTATGCTCCTGGGAGATATAACATACATCCTGCTGTCTCCCACATTTATTATCTGACATACATTCTCTATAAAGGTACATGCAACCACCGTAGTTCCCATGCCTTCTCTTGAAGCATCCTCAAGAGATCTGGCATAGACCGCCCTGTTTGCACTGCGAACAGCCTTCTTGAGCGAAACCGCAGGATTTCTCTCGGAGGAAGATCTGATACAGTCAAGCATGGTATTAACCGCTGTTCTGGAAGCCATTTCTCCCGCAGCAAGTCCCCCCATGCCGTCAGCAACTATGAACACGTTCAGAAGATCCCCCGTGGGAGCATCCGATGTGTACACACAATCCTGATTATTTTTTCTTGCAAGTCCCTTATCGGAACATGAAAATACCTTAAGCACTGTTTTTCCTTAAAGGCTTACAGCCATTCTTCCATAAGACGCGCAAAACAGCCGTAGCGGGTAGATTATATCATAAAATCCTGCTTGTTCAAACTATTCCGCAGGAGCCATTCTCCTCTTTCTGAGCTGACCGCATGCCCCGTCTATATCGCGTCCCATCTCACGCCTGACAGTGGCAGTCACCCCCCTCTTCTCAAGAGCCGCTTTGAAGGCATTGGTATCCTTTCCTGACGTGGGAGTAAAGCCGGTCTCGGTAACAGGATTAACAGGTATCAGATTCACATGGGCATGTACTTTAGAGGCAAGATGCGCTATCTCATCGGCATCCTGAGGCGTATCATTCACCCCGGCTATCAGACTGTACTCAAATGTCAGCCTTCTTCCCGTTTCCCTGAAATAATATGAACAGGCATCCATGAGCTCGTCCAGGGAGTATTTAAGGGCTATGGGCATAAGTCTCTGCCTCTTTTCATCAGTCCCCGCATGGAGCGAAATGGCAAGAGTGATACCGAGATGAAGATCTGCCAGCTTCCTGATCTCAGGAACAAGCCCGCAGGTGGAAACCGTCAGGTTCCTCTGGCTGATATTGAGCCCGTTTTCATCGGATATCATGGATAGGAACCTGCAGACATTGTCAAAATTGTCCATGGGCTCTCCCATTCCCATAATGACCACATTGGATACCCTCTCTCCGGTATCCCTTGTGATCTTATAGATCTGGTCAAGCATCTCCGAGGGTTCAAGACTTCTGACACACCCGCCTATGGTGGAGGCGCAGAACCTGCATCCCATACGGCAGCCCACCTGGGAAGAGATACATACGGAATTACCGTGATGATACCTCATGAGAACACTCTCCACGGTATTCCCGTCACCAAGCTCGAACAGATACTTTCTCGTCCCGTCATCCTTTGATACCTGGACCTCAAGCTGCTTAAGGTCAGTGATGACAAACTCCGCTCCAAGCTTCTCCCTAAGCCCTGCCGAAAGGTCCGTCATCTCATCAAAAGAACTCACCAGCTTCACATGCAGCCATTTATATATCTGCCCTGCCCTGAAAGCCTTCTCACCCATGGCTCCAAGTTCAGCTTTCAGTTCATCGATTTTCAGTGATTTTATATCCTTCATAAATCAGTGATCCCGTCCCGCATCACCTTTCCAGCACACAATAGAAAAATCCGTCCTGTTCCTCTTCATCCGGAAGCAGCTGCACGGGACCCGCTGCTATCTTAAGCCCGTACTTTTCAGTTATATACTTTATCTGTTCCTCATTCTCATCCTTACGTACGGTACAGGTAGAATACAGCATCCTCCCGCCATCCTTAAGATAAGGCACGCAGCCGTCTATTATCCTCCTCTGAAGCTCAGTCAGAGATTCAAGCCCCTCTTTGGTAAGGTTATACTTGATATCCCTCTTCTTTCCCAGGATCCCAAGTCCGCTGCAGGGAACGTCCAGTATCATTCTGTCATATTTACCGTTATCTTCAGGCACGTTTGCAGAGGCATCCCTTACAAGCACCCTGACATTTCCGCATCCGAGCCTTTCCAGATTCTCTCTGATAAGATCTGCTTTTGCTTCCGATACGTCACATGAAGTCACGCTGCCGCCTACTCCCGCAAGCTCTGATGCCAGCACCGTCTTTCCTCCCGGAGCGGCGCAGCAGTCTATGACCCTGTCCCCTTCCCGGATACCAAGTGCCAGGACTGCCTTACAGGAACTGATATCCTGCACGTTGAAAAGTCCCTCTTCATACCCCGGAAGCTTTCTTATATCTCCCGTATGTGATGCCTGATACACATAAGGAATATCTCCCGATCGTCTGAGCATAACGCCTGCTGCCTCTATATCCCGTACAGCCTTTTTAAGCTCATCATCCTTCAGGGTGCTCCTGAACCTGATGGACACATCCCTTTTCTTCATCATGGCTTCAAGGATGGACAGAGCCCTGTCTCCGTAATCCTCTGTGAGAATATCCGCAATGAGTTCCGGTACGGAATACCTGATGCAAACGGCCCTTTTATCGCCTGAAGCAACCTCATCCTTAACAAAAGCAAGGAATCTTTCTTCATCCTTATAACCGGAGCTTTCCACCTCTCTGGCTATGCCTCTTAAGACGCCGTTAACAAAGCCTCCGAGACCCTTAAATCCCCTTTTCCCCGCAAGATTCACGGATTCCTTACAGACCGCATACGAGGGCGCATCCGTAAAAAGAAGCTGGTATACACCCATCCTCAGTATGTTCCTGATGACCGGCTTCATCTTGCGCGTCTTAACGGACGACCTTTTATCCAAAATAAAGTCCAGCGTTATACGGCGCTCAACAGCCCCTTCAAAAAGGAGCTTGATAAACGCCTTATCCCGCTGGTCAAGATAGTCATATTTATTTAATACTCCGGTAATAATGCTGCTTGATGAAGCGGATGAATCTTCCGCTTCCATCAGTGCATCAAGAGCTATACCTCTTATATTATCCATGTCCTAACCCAGGCACATCCCGGACTCTGTCTTATTGCCCAGAAGATATGCCGATGTTTCCATTCTCTTTTTGCCTTCAGGCTGTAATGAAAGGATCTTCATTGCCCCGCTTCCGCATGCAACGGTAAAAGAATCCTTATCGGCGCCAAGTATCTCACCCGGCCTGCCGGAACCTGAGGCGGGCTGAGCTTCCCATATCTTCAGCATCCTGCCCGATGAATATGTAAACGCTCCGGGCCAGGGATTAAACGCCCTTATCTGTGAATAGATCTCATCTGAGGATCTCTTCCAGTCTATAAGGCCGTCCTCTTTTTTGATAAGAGGTGCATAACAGCTGAGAGAATCATCCTGCTTTACAGGTGTAAGCTTACCGGCTTCAATAAGGGGAAGCGCTTCGGTAAGAGCCTCTCCTCCGAGCACCATGAGCCTGTCATGAAGAGTTTCAAAGGTCTCATCCGGAGCAAGATCTATGGACTTTGTGTACAGGATATCACCTGTATCAAGCCCTTCGTTCATCTGCATTATGGTGATACCGGTGCTCTTTTCACCATCAAGGATAACTCTCTGTATAGGAGATGCGCCGCGGTATCTCGGAAGGAGGGATGCATGAACATTGATGCATCCGAGCCTTGGCTGCTCCAGTATCTCTTTGGAAAGAATCTGTCCGAATGCAGCAATGACGTATATGTCGGCAGGATACTCAAGGAGTCTTGCAGTCTCCTCCGGCCTCTTTATCTTCTCAGGCTGAAGAACGGGTATCCCGGCTTGCAGCGCAACCTCCTTAACAGGTGAAAAGACAGGCTTTCCGCTCCGCCCTTTCGGTCTGTCGGGCTGAGTGACAACGGCACTGATCTCATATCCGGCGGCTATAAGACTTTTAAGACTTCCGGCAGCAAAGTCCGGAGTTCCCATAAACAGGATCTTCATATATGATCATTCCTCTTCTGCATCTTCGTCATCTTCATCATCATCTGTCAGTGAATCAGTATCGAGAAGCTCACCCTCGAGATGCTCCGTATAAAGATGTCCGTCAAGATGCTCAAGCTCATGGCAGATTGCCCTTGCAAGAAGGCCTTCCCCTTCGATCTCGATGGGATTCATATCCCTGTCAAGAGCTTCGCATTTTACATGGTTTGGTCTTGTTACGATACCTGTTTTGCCGGGAAGGCTCAGGCACCCTTCATATCCGGTCTGCTCTCCGTCCTGTTCAGTGATCCTGGGATTGATCAGCACAAGAGGATCCTCTCCCGTTGTATCTATTACGACGATCCTTTTAAGGACTCCGACCTGAGGTGCTGCAAGTCCGACACCGTTTGCATCGTACATAGTCTCGAACATATCATCGATAAGTTCTTTGTTCCTGGCTGTCATTTCCTTTACTTCAAGGCAGACCTTGTTAAGTACCGGATCGCCGAATTCCCTTATATTCCTTAATGCCATGATAATTCCCTTCTTTCTATATCTGATTCACCGGATCAAGATCAAACTGTACGAACATTCCGTTTATATCCTTCCCATCCAGATAGTCTTCAGCATATTCTCTGACGCGGGTCAGTTCGTCCGTTTCCGGGCTCTTGATATAAATAACAAATCTGTAATAATCCCTGATCCTGCTTATATTGCCCGGAGCAGGACCCAGGACCATTTTCGCTCCGTTAGACTTTATCACATCCCTGAGGTATGCCGCAAGAAGGGACACCTTCTTTTCATCCGTCCCGAACAGCTGTATGGCAAGCATGTGTACAGCGGGCGGATATCCAGCAGATTCCCTGTATGCCATCTCCTCTTCATAGAATTTCCTGTAATCCTGGGCAGCGGCACAGGTTATGGCATATGCATCGGGCTGGTAAGTCTGGATCACTGCGTATCCCGGCTTTTCTCCCCTTCCGGCTCTGCCTGCTGCCTGTGCAAGCAGCTGGAATGTGCGTTCCGATGATCTGTAGTCCGGGGTCCCCAGAGACAGATCGGCCACAAGTATCCCGATAAGAGTGACATTCGGAAAATCGTGCCCCTTTACGATCATCTGGGTTCCTATAAGTATCTGAGCTTCACCGTTTGAAAATGAAGACAGGATCCTGTCATATGCTCCCTTAGCCGAAGTGGTGTCCTTATCCATACGGAGAGTCTTCACCCCCGGATACATCTTATGTATGCGCTCTTCAACCTGCTCGGTCCCGGCTTTTATCGCAGCCAGATATTTCGAGCTACAGGAGGGGCATACCGCAGGCTTTTCAGAGATCTCACCGCAGTAGTGACATATAAGCCTTGAACCTGTATGAAGCGACATGGGAACATCGCAGTGGGGACACATGATAGCCTTGCCACACTCTCTGCATGATACCTGTCCGGAAAAGCCCCTTCTGTTCAGGAAGAGCATAACCTGTTCTCCCCTGGAAAGAGACTCATCCATAAGTGTCTTCAGCCGCCTTGAGAACATTGAACGGTTACCGGATGACAGTTCCTTTCGAAGATCCACTATCTCCGTCCTGGCCAGATCTCCGCCTCCGGCTCTTTCATTCAGCTCAAACAGAATTACCTCTCCCCTGAGAGCCGCGGAATATGTCTCAAGGGAAGGAGTTGCAGAGCCCATCACCAGCGAAGCTCCCATCAGGCGGCATATCCTGCAGGCTGCTTCTCTGGCATGATACTTGGGAGTACTCTCTGATTTATAGCTTGCTTCATGCTCCTCATCCATTATGATAAGTCCGGTATTCGGAAACGGTGTAAAGAGCGCGGATCTTGGGCCGATGATAATATCTATGTCCCCGCTCTTTGCCCTTTCACACTGGTCAAATCTCTCACCCGGGGTCATGGATGAATTAAGAACGCTCACCCTGTCTCCGAACCTTGCATAGAATCTGGCCAGTGTCTGATATGTAAGTGCTATCTCAGGGATAAGGAATATAACCTGTCTTCCCATTAAGACAGCCTTTTCCGCAAGTCTCAGATATACTTCGGTCTTACCGCTTCCGGTCACACCATGTATCAGGTATTTTCCGCTGATGCCTTCATCCATATCCCTGCTTATGGAATCAACTATTTTCTTCTGTGCGTCATTGAGGGATATGGGAGCAGCACTCCTGATCTCGGTGATACCGGGTTTTCTGTATTCGGAGGAAGTCTCCATAAATGCAGCGCCGCTCTTGATCACGGAGATCACAGTCTGGGAACTTACCCTAAGCTTGGCACTGATCCACTGACTGGGGATCCTCTCATTTTCAATAAGTGCTCTCAGAAGCCTCTCTCTTGCAGTCTGTTTTTTTCTATGAGCTTCGTCTGCAAGTGAAAGGAGGTGGTCACTATCCATCTTCCGTACAAGAATTTTAATCTCAAGGGGCTTTGCCTTTGCTTTGGCCGGAACAACCACCTTCAAAGCCTGTGACAGTGTTCCGCCATAGGTCTCCTTAAGATAGGCTGCGATCTCAAAGCTGACATCAAGTGCTTCGGTACTTCCCTCCACGATACCGATGATATCCTTTATCTTCTCATCATCATATCCGGAAGTGTCCCTCAGTGCTGTGACATATCCCTTTTTTTCCTTATTACCGGCACCGAAAGGGATCCTCACCCTGCTGCCAACCTTAATAATACCGGATAGCCTTTCCGGTATCCGGTAACTGAATGGTCTGTCCAATTTATCAATGCTGACATCAATGATCACATCAGCATATAACTTAGCCTTATCCATATGATGCATTATAACATATATCAGGTGTTGTCTGGATGTTTGAAGGATATTTATGCAACGAAAAAGAGCTCCGGGATCACCGCAGCTCTTCTCCGTTTCTTATGAGGGGGGAGAATAACTAATTCTTATTAGTTATCTTGATGTTAATATATACTAAAATTGTGTCCGAATTATGTACAAATAGTAATAAAAAAATAAAGAAAATTAAGAAACTATAAACAAATTTTTAGTTTCCAAAGAAAACCAGCATTATTGGTAATTCCGGAGCCTGTAATCAACCCTTTCGTTTCCGTTAAAATTGTTGATCTTCAGCTCATAACACAGATCAAGGGCAATTTTTCCGGTTCCGGCATATACTTTTTCGGCTGTTCCGGCACCGAATTTCTCATCCACGTACCTGTCAAAAGCATCCATATCTCCAAAATATATCAATCTTATATTCTTATTTCTGCTCACCGCAGTGATACTGCCGTACTGCTTTTCCTTACCCATCCTGGACAGTCCAGCTATTGTAACACTTTTCTCTGCAAAAAGCGCTCCGGGATTTCCCGCACCGACAGGCTCTATCTTCTCAAGATCCCTTACAAGTGCAGGTTTTGCATACCCCATGGGAACCCAGGCATCAAACCGCACTTCTCTTTCAAGGTCCTCATCGCTGAGGCAGGCCTTTTCATTCAGTT
Organism: uncultured Lachnospiraceae bacterium; assembly: GCA_902761225.1. GTDB lineage: Bacteria > Bacillota > Clostridia > Lachnospirales > Lachnospiraceae > AC2028. The sequence goes on from CACWJQ010000030.1 coordinate 13,297, forward strand.
TTTCCTTAAGCTCCTGCAGATTCTTCTCCTCTAATGAAAACCCTGCAGCCATGGCATGCCCGCCGAACTTGGTGAACAGTTCCTTCACCTCAGACATTTTTTCGAACATATTGTAGGCAGGTATGGATCTTCCGGATCCCTTGAGCCCTTCCTCTCCCCTTGTGACCACCAGCACCGGTCTGTTATATCTCTCCTTGATCTTGCCTGCGACCAGTCCGGCAATACTCTCATGAAGCTCCGGCAGGTATACTACCAGAACCTTATCCCTGAGAAGATCCTCCGATTCGATCATGGATACAGCCTTCTTCATTCCGGTAAGTGTCATATTCTTTCTTGCATCATTGAGCTGCCTTATCCTGAGCGCATCACCGAGACATTTGTCATAGTCATCGGACAGGAGAAGATTTACGGACTCTCCTGCGCTTTCAAGTCTTCCCGTGGAATTGATGCATGGTCCGATGACAAATGAAAGGGAGTAATTGGACAGATGGGTGCCTTCAAGGGAATTGGCACTCATGAGTGCCTTCAGGCCCGTATTGCCCGTATGCTCCATCTGTCTTATGCCCTCACGCACCACGATCCTGTTTTCATCGCAAAGGTCCATTACATCACAGGCCGTACCAAGTGCAGCAAACTGAATGCAGCCCTCAAGTGCTTCCTTCAGTGCATCCGATGGATATCTGTCAAGCAGTGCAGTCATGAACTTATATGCCACCATCGCTCCGCAGATTCCTTTGAAGGGGTACCTGCTGCCCTCTCTGTGAGGATCAACAACGGCAATACAATCAGGAAGGAGCTCCTTTCTTACGCCGCCTTCACCTTCCGTAAAAGGAACCTGATGATGATCGGTAACAATAACACCTATTCCAAGCTCAGCTGCAAGTTTTATCTGTGCTGCAGCTGCTATTCCGTTATCGCATGTGATGATAAGATCCACACCGTCATCAGATGCTTCCTTTACCAGATCATCGTTTATACCGTATCCATCCTTCAGCCTGTGGGGAATTGCATAAGACACATCTCCCCCCGCAGCCCTGATGCATCTGACAAGAATATATGTGGAGGTAACTCCATCCACATCATAATCTCCGATGATACGTATACTTTTGCCCTCATCCATAGCTGCCATCAGCCCTTCAACAGCCTTTTCCATGTCGGGTAAAAGGAATGGGGCATGAAGGAGGTCAAGTCCGCCCTCAAGATACTGCCTTGCCTGTTCTATGTTCTCCGCACCACGGTTTTTAATAACAAGAGCACAGAGCGGGTCAATTCCCAGTGCATTTCCCCACCGCCTGAAGATCTCATTATCCTTCTCCTGATTTATATTGATCCATTTTTCCATATATGATGATCCACCCGATCTGACTATCTGATATTTACGGATAAAAAAACGGGGACGTGATGTTCGTCCCCGTTTTCCTTTAATTTACCGTCAGTTCTTCTCCTTTGCGGGGAACTTCTTGGAAAGTATAACCCAGAAAGCTCCTGCAAGGCATACGGATGAATAACATCCGCATCCGATACCTACCATAAGAGGAAGTGCGAAATCCTTGATGCTCGAAACACCGAAGAAGTACAAAAGCGCAACCATTACGAATGTTGTAAGGGATGTAAATATGCTTCTTGAAAGTGTCTGGGTAACACTCTTATTGACAATGGGAACGATATCGGTCTTTCCCGCATTCGCCATATTCTCCCTGACACGGTCGAATATAACGATGGTGGCATTTATGGAGTAACCGACTATCGTAAGCATACATGCTACGAAGGTGTTGCTTACCGATACTCTTGCAGCCGCATAGAAAGCAAGAACCACGAGCACGTCATGCATAAGAGCAATTACGGACGAGAGACCGAAACGGATATCCTTGAATCTGATCCTTATGTAGATAAGCATACATATGATCGCTACGATAACCGCGATTATGGTATCCCTCTTCATCTCATCGGAGATCGTTGAAGAGATGGTCTCGGTGGTGATACTGGTACCGTTTACTCCGAACTCGGATACGAACATATTCTCAAGTGCACTTCTTACGGAAGACTCAAGTGAGGAAGTCTTGAAGATAACCTCATTGGAATTCTGTACCGTCTGAACCTGCACGGTGCTTCCGGTAACTGCCTCGATCCTGGGAACAACCATATCATTAAGCTGCTGAAGAGAATAGCTTTCATTGAAATCAACAGTTGTTGCGGTTCCGCCTACGAAATCAAGTGAATAGTTAAGTGCACCCTTTCCCTGCGATCCGTTTATTCCCATAAATACGAATCCGGCAAGGATCACGATAACTGAAAGTGCAATGAAGATGCCCTTTTTGCTGAGGAAATCAACCGCTTTCCTCTCATTGCCCTTTCCATAAAGAGATACGGACTTAAGACCAAGAGCATAGAAAGCCTTCATAAGCCACTTGGTAACAAAGAGTGCGGTGAACATGGAGACGACTATACCAAGTGCAAGTGTCTGGGCAAATCCCTTAACATTGGAAGGTCCGAGGATCATAAGGACTATTGCAGCGATAAGGGTTGTGACGTTACCGTCAATGATGGCAGAAAGCGCCTTGGCATATCCGGTGTTGATGGCGCTCTCAACGCTGTCGCCCTTTCCGAGCTCTTCCCTTATACGGGCAAATACGACTACGTTGGCATCAACTGCCATACCTATCGAAAGGATGATACCTGCGATACCGGGAAGGGTAAGGGTCAGGACATCATTGAATCCGATAAGAAGAAGAACAATAAGTGCAACATAGAAGCAAAGTGCTATCGCAGATGCAAGACCAGGAATGAAATATACGACGATCATGAAAAGAGCAACCACAGCAAGACCGATGGCACCAGCCTTCAATGAGGTCTCGATAGCATCGATACCGAGCTGTGCACCGACTACCTTGGAGTGGAGTTCTTCAAGTTCAAGTGAAAGTCCGCCGATTCTTATGGTAGAAGCAAGTCTCTCAGCTTCTTCGTATGTGAAGGATCCGGATATTGATGCAGATCCGTTTGCTATGACATCATTTACTCTGGGAACACTTACGAACTGTCCGTCGTAATAAATTCCGATGGTCTCATATCCACGGGATACGGCTCTCTGTGTTGCCTCAGCGAACTTCTGTGCTCCCTCGGGAGTAAGTGCAAGTGAAACCGCATATTCCATGTTGTTCATGTTATCTGACTGGGATACGGCTCTTGCATCCTCGACATCGGTACCAGTTATGGCAATGGAACCGTCTGCCATGAGCTCATCTATGGACTTGGTAAGAACTGTCTGCTGACCGTAGGAACCGTCATCATTCATGACGATCTGATCGGAATAGTTGGGATTTCCGTTAGAATCTGTCTGATTGATAAAATAGAGTGCACCGGGACGTCCGAGCTGAGCAAGGATAGTCTCTGCATCGGTAACTCCGGGGATCTCTATTGCGATACGGTTGGATCCCTCCTGATATACCTGTGCTTCGGTTGAGTATCCTGCAACTCTCTGCTGGAGCTTGTATATGGTATCGGACATATCGGTCTCGGAAGGATTCTCTTCTCCCACTACCTGATATGTGATACTGACACCGCCTGCAAGATCAAGTCCGAGCTTGATATCCGATGCGTTTCCGGTACCGTTTCCGTCGTATCCCCATATATCCATGTAGCCTATACCCAGCGTAAGCAGTACGACCAGAAGGATAATAAGGGCAGCCTTACTTTTTTTCATGACTAAGATTTCCTTTCAAATTAATGCAAAACCCAAACAAATGAATACTACTACCTATCGGAAGAAAAATCAATCATCGGCCTTACCTGTGTCCGCTTCTTCCTCGCCGAAAGCCTCTGCACATTTGAGCATTATCGCACATTCGACTCTCTTTTTCTGGAGCTCGCACCCAACCTCGTATGAGGAGGTGATATCACCGTGGAAATTGTAGGAATTGGCCGCACATCCGCCGCTGCAGTAGAACTTGGCAAAGCAGTCCTTGCATCCGGGCTTTGAATATACATTACATGCTGCGAACCTGTCCCTGATCTCGGGCTTAAGTATTCCATCATCAACATTTCCCATGAGGAACTTCTCGTTGCCTACGAACTGATGGCAGGGATAAAGGTCTCCCCAGGGAGTCACCGCCATATATTCACATCCTGCTCCGCATCCCGAAAGTCTCTTATATACACAGGGGCCGCCGGAAAGATCGATCATAAAGTGGAAGAAATTGAAGGGCCTGCCGTTCTTTCTCCTCAATATCATCTCATGTGCCAGCCTGTCATACTGATCCTTAAGGAAGGGAACATCTTCCATTGATAATGCATAATCATCCTCGGGCTGTGCCACGACGGGCTCAACGGATATCTGTTCAAAACCGAGATCCGCAAGGTGAAGCACATCCTCGGAAAAGTCCATATTATACCTGGTGTAGGTTCCCCTTACGTAGTAGTTCATCTGGTTTCTGGACTCCGCAGCCTTGATGAACTTGGGGATTATGGTATCATAGCTTCCCTGTCCGCCTCTGAAAGGACGCATACGGTCATTGACCTCTTTACGTCCGTCAATGGACAGGACCATGTTGCTCATCTCTTTGTTGGCAAATTCCTGTATATCATCGTTCAGAAGTACGCCGTTTGTTGTAAGAGTAAAACGGAACTTCTTGTTATGCTCCTTCTCAAGGCTCCTTCCGTAACGGACTATCTCTTTGACCACATCGAAGTTAAGTGTGGGCTCACCGCCGAAGAAATCGACCTCGAGATTGACATGGGAACCGGACTCCCTGATAAGGAAGTCAATGGCTTTCTTACCCACCTCTGCTGACATAAGTCCTCTTTCGCCGTTATACTCTCCTTCGCTTGCAAAACAGTATTTGCATGCGAGATTACAGTCATGAGCAATGTGAAGGCAGAGAGCCTTAACATACATTCCTCTTTCCTTGAACCTGTCGATATAGGGCTCATAGACATCCCTGGAAAACAGCTTGCCGGCTTTGGCAAGCTCCATGATCTCCTCTACCGCTTCATCCACTTCCTCTTCGGATGCGGTCATATCCCCGGCAACATTAACTGCTGCCTTCATCGTATCAACATCCGTTACTCCGCCTTCATAGATGGGCTCGACTACCTTAACAAGATCATACACAAGATCGTCTACCACATGAACGGATCCGCTGTTGACATCAAGCAGGATATTATAGCCTTCACTTTTAAACTGATGGATCATAAAAACTCCTTGCAATAAAGAAGCAGTGCCTATATAGACACTGCTCCATTTATCCGGGACACAGCCCGGTCGTTTATTGGTACATTACTTCTTAAGCTGCTCGCAGGACTGGTTGCCTACGGTGCAGGAAGTCTTGCATGCAGACTGGCAGGAAGTCTGGCACTCGCCGCATCCGCCCTTTACTGCTGACTCCTTAAGATCTCTGGTCTCGATAGTCTTGATATGCTTCATGATAACCTCCTAAATACACGCTGAACGCGTTATTTACATATATTTGAAAAAACTACTTAAAACAGCCTTGTAGATAATAGCATATGCCGCCTGATTAAGCAAGATTTATTATATCAGGAATCCTTTTCAGGCGATGATCCCTCTCCGTCTTCATCGGCAGTATCCGCTGATTCAGCCTTCTTGGCGATCTCCTCGAGAGCGGACTGTGAAAGGGTTACCTCAACCTCAACAATGCGGTTCTGATCCATACCAAGAACCTTGAGCGTCGTACCGTCATCCAGTGTGACCTCCTCACCGTCCTCAGGCATATGATCGAGATGCTCGATGATGATGCCGCCCATGGAATCGTATTCCTCACTTGTGAGACACGTTCCCACCGCTTCGTTGAAATCATCTATGCTGAGAGCTCCCTCAACCACATATTTACCCTCTTCTTTTTTCTGGATAAGCTCCTTCTCATCTTCATCGAACTCATCCCTGATCTCACCGACTATCTCCTCAAGAAGGTCTTCGAGGGTGATCATGCCTTCCATGGTACCGTACTCACTGAGCACGAAGACGATATTGGAGGTCTCCTTCCTCATCTGTGCAAGGAGGTCCTGGGTTTTCTTGAACTCATGGGTAAAGAGTGCCTCTCGCATTATATCGCGGACCTTGAAGTTCTTATGATCTTCGAGTCCGATGAACTCCTTCATGTTGACGACACCGATGATATTCTCATGTTCTTCATCATACACGGGCAGTCTGGTATACATGCACTCCTTGAACACTTCAAGGACCTCATCGTATGTATTATCCACATCAATGCATACCATTCTGACCTTGGGGATCATGATATCCTTGGCAACATGGTCCGTGAAGTCAAAAAGGTTATAGATCATATCGCGCTCTTCAGGTTCGATCTCACCATCCTCGTGGCTTACATCAACGTAGGTCTTGATGGCATCTTCGGTTATGGCATCAGTTTTTCCGTCAGCATCGATACGCATGACGAAAAGTATCGCCTTCGCAACGCCGTTAACTATCAGGATGAGGGGAGTAAACACTACCATGAGTATCTCAATGATCCCGGCATACGCAAGGGCCATCTTATCAGCTGAGACCGTTGCCCAGGTCTTGGGTACGACTTCACCCACGATAAGTATGACAAAAGTAAGGATACCGGTCATTATACCGACGGGTATGCCAAAATAACCGCTCGCAAGCATTGTTGAGATTGCGGACGCAGTCAGGTTGACTATATTATTGCCTATCAGCACCGTGCTGAGCAGTTTTGAACTTTTTTCGAGTATGCGAAGGACTCTGGCGGCTTTTTTATCGCCGTCGTCAGCAAGACTTCTGATGCGGGCTTTGTTGCACGATACAAAAGCCGTCTCCGCCGATGAGAAAAAACCTGATAAGAATATAAGAATTATAAGTGTAACAATTTGTATGGGGCCGGGACTGTCCATATAAAGTTAAAAAACACCCTCCTATTACCGGTAACAGATTATGCGGACGCCCCTGCTGCCGTTCCGGCAAAAAGAGTGTATCTCCGCATTTAGTAAATGATATTACAGAAAGACCCTCTTTTTGTCAAATCACTCAGTACAGATCCCTCGGAAGATCGGCGAGTGTTATGGAGTACGGACTGTCATATACTTTTTTCAATTCTTCGTGGGTATTATAATCCTCGGTAAGCGCAAAAACCTTGGACCAGATCATAAAGCTTGCCCAGCCTGTCTTTTTGGCATGTATCTCTTCGGGAGAAGGAAGCGTTCCTATCTCGCCAAGTATAACAGGCTTGCCTGCTTTTGATATATCAAGCATGGCTTTGTATGCATCTTCATGTGCCGCATGGGTATGTGCCGGAGGATACAGGTCCCTTGACAGCACATCCACCACATCGTCTCCCGGGTATGTGGATGCCGATGCTCCGTTCCATACCCATATCAGATTATTCAGCTTATGAACACCGGTGAAGCGCTCGTACATCAGTCTGTACAGTCTTATGTATACTTCACTTCCGGACCTTCCCCACCAGAACCACTCTCCCTCACTTTCATGAAGAGGTCTCCACAGTATCGGGATACCTGCTCTGCAAAAGGGCTTAAGGTAACCTGCGATAACATCCATATCGGATATGAGAGCTTCATTTTCGGCTGTCCCTTCCAAAACGGCTCCGGCTGCATCAAATTCCGTTTTTTCCGAGAAAAATGCTTTATCCTTTCCGTACAGGGGTGAGAACCAGTGCCAGGTAAAGGTTATTAGACCGCCCTTTGATGCCCACTCCCATGCTTTCTCAAGAGTTCCCCTGTTTTCCCTGACTTCGGTAAGGCACTCTTCGTCCGCATTAAGGTAATTGATATTAGGTGAATATGACAGAAGTTCAAATCCCAGGAGAGCAGGCTCCTTACCGGTGACGTTCTTTATGACCTGAAGCTCCTCCATGGGCATGGTCTGGGTGTGCTGACCGGTTATGATCCGGTCTCCGGATATTTCATTCAGATAATCTATTACTTTCCCAACACAGTGAAGTGATGCGCTGTTACAGGGCTGTATTTTTTTCATGATAGAGATCTCCCCTCACGGATCGGACAATTCTGCTAAAACAGGTCGCGGTTATTGTACAAAACCCGTTTGGAGTTAACAAGGTTAATTTTTCAGATCTTTAAGCATGTTCCAGATCGCGGTTGTTTCTTCCGGGGTATCCGAGCTCACATAGTACACTCTGTCAGAAGTCTCGATGTGTATGCAGCTTCCGGTTTCCGGATTAAGAAACACCTTGCACCTTGTAACGGAATTAAGCTCCACAAAATCCCCCTTCAGAAGTTCACTCATTCCCACACCGCTTGAACGCGAAAGCCTCAGAGTCCTGATATCCTGTATATACTCAGCACTTTCTATTGTATCAAGAGGTATCACATATTCATCCCGGAGCTGATGGCAGATGAGGGATCCGTCTTCAACTCTCAGGTTTATCGGGGTAGCTTCCAGCATTCCTATCCATACAACACACAGGAGGGATACGAGAACAGCCAGCGCTGAGAGGACTCCCAGAGCCTTTCCGACGGGATGTGCCATGTTCACAGTGCCGCCAACTCCCACTCTCTTTTCGATATTAAGTCTTTTATCCGAAGGATTATAGTAGATCAGCCCGCCGATCCAGTATTCATCATCATCCGTCACGATATCCGTCTTTGTCCTGTATGCTTCATCGATCCTTCTCATCCTGGAAATGCATATGAGCAAGGCACCCATGACAAGGAGCATATAGACGCCTATGGAGAACATATACAGAGCCTCTGCACCGGTAAAAACCAATCCCGTGAAGAATGCTGCAGTAAACAGACTGTTAAACCATACGAATGCGATCATAAGCGATGCCAGAGTCTTTTTCTTGGCCCTGTTATAATTGGCATTGACATCACTGTCAGTGGATATGACTTCATTCTTTATCCTGTCCATCACAAATCCGAAAACTGTGATCAGCACTCCCATGAGCCAGAATGTAAGGACCATCATCCCTGTCACAAAGCCTGGATATAAACTGTCTTTTCCCATGTCCAGGATTCCCGCACCCCTCAAAAATGCGATCACTACGATGATAAGACCGATAATATTCGGAACCAGAACACTTCGTATTCCAAGGACTCTGACCGCACCTGCATTTTTCAGATCAACATAGCTGACTCCCTTTTCCGTGGAAAGCCCCAGATTCCTCTTGATGATCATCATCTCACGGTGTCCCTGAAGAAAAGGTATCATGATCAGGAAGACAGATGCGAATGTGTACATTATCCATACAAAGGTAACAAGACTCAGCTTATCTATGAAGGTCAGAAGGAAAATAATACCGCACACAGCAGTCAGTATCCATGACATACGCTGACCGTCTGTTCTGTATTTTGTAATTATGCCCTCGACATTTTCCCTGACATCTGGCCCGGCAAATTCATCCCTGTTCTTCACCCCGAAGATAAGCTTTGAGGACTTGAGATCCTTAGGGTAGCTAAGCAAAAACATCATCCATATCGTGGGAAGGATGCATATCGTAAGTATAATGCCCATTGTAATGTTCATCATTTCCTGTACCTTACTTTCCGTAAAATTCTTCAATAATGCTCATCAGTTCTTTTCTGGAGATCCCTGCTATCCTTGCCTCCGACACGATCCTTTTCAGTTCCATTATATTCGCATCGCTCAAGGTTCCCTCTTTTCGGATCTCAGTTCTGACTCTTGCACCGTTCTTCCGGTCCGTCATTATATAGCCTTCGGACTTAAGTATCTGATACGCCTTGCTCACCGTCATGGTATTGATACCGATTTCCATGGCAAGAGCCCTTACCGTAGGGAGCTGTTCCCCTGCTTTCAGCTCGCCGCCGGAGATCCCCATGACTATCTGGTTCCGTATCTGCTGATATATCGGCACGTCCGACAGTTCATCTATTCTTATTATCATTCAACGCCTCGCTAATCATATTTATTTAAAACTTGGGTAGTTTCAGGTATTGTCCGCCTTTTCAGGTACAGAAGAATCTTTTTTGTAGAGCAGGAAATATGCTCCGAAAAATACCGCAAGTCCCATGACCGTACATACCCCTTCAAGTCCCCAGTCGGAAAGCTCGATGACACCGGCAAAAACAAGTCCCAGGATCCCGTCCATCAATGTGTGAAGTATTATCGCCAGAGGATACAGCCAGATTTTTTTCTTATCCCTGCATGCATAGAACACAAGGATGGATGCTCCGATGTGGAACAGAACAGCAAATATCCTTTCATAGAGATTTATCGCAAACGAACCGGCAGTGAATGCCGCAAGCTGATCGGGAATGGCAAGATATGCATCTACCTGATCCGGCATCACCTGTGCTATCTGCTTTATAGTCTCAGCGTATGCACCTGAATTGATCATGATGCCGTAAGTAATATAATTTATGTAGGTCAGTCCGAGGATCAGCATCACCTCAAACCCGCCGTGTCCGATACCGTATGAGATCGATGTCTCCCTGTTCTTTCTGTTCTTCAGAACTGTCTTAAATGCCACAAAGCGTCCGGTCTCTTCGAAAAGTCCCGGAAAAAATCCCACAAGGAACGCCAAGAGAACAG
>CACWJQ010000031.1 GCA_902761225.1 uncultured Lachnospiraceae bacterium
TCCATTTTTGTAGGATTACCATTTGCCCAAAAGGCCCTTACAGCCTCTCGAATAGCCTCATTTTTCTCTTCCGGTGTTTTGAACACTTCGTTATTAACACAATCTAGATAAAATGTGTTTATGTTCTGTAAAAGGATCTTTTTTCCACAGAAATCTTTTTTTTCATCCTTTGTAAGCTCACTTATATTAACAGGTCTTTTACAATACTTATGGAAATATGTTTCAACCGGCAATGCTTCCGTCTTGATTTCATAACTTTTCTCAAATACATTGGCGTGACCATTAACAATGTTCGTCAGCTCACCATCATTCTGATAATCAAGGCCTTCTAATCTTAATAGATTGATCAACGCAGATTCACACATAAAAGACTCATACTCGGTCAATCCGGACTTGACTATTATCTTAACTAATCTGTCTCCAATTTCATTTATTCGATCATGCTTTCGGGAAACAGTCTTTAATCTATTCTGAATCTCTTCCTCGGAAAGTTTATCCCTCTTAGCTTCCTCATATATCTCTTTTTTCTCTTCTTCAGTTTCATCGGCATGGTTCCACACGCGTCCACCGGTACCCTTGCCAATATAGAAAGGCTTCAAAGACCCACCATCAATTTTTTCACAAAGAGCGTAAACATAATACTTTCTTGTAGTATTATCTTTTATTCTATCTTCATCAATATCATCTGCAGCGCTTATAATCCAATCAGCAAACTCTTCACGTATTTCATCATCTGTATATTTAGCCATACTATCTCCTTTTCAACGATATGATTTATTAAAGCTCTATCCTCTTCGGGAATGCCTCCTTTCTCATTATTCCCCACATCTTGTCTATATATGCCAGGGTGTAGAAGTTCTCATAGTAGTGGTAATAGAACGCGCCCTTATGGGTCATCTCGTATATTCCGTTGTTCATCCTGACCATTCCAAGCATCCTGGCAAGCCACAGTTCGAATCCGTACATCCTCTTAAGCGGGACGCCGAAGAACTTTTCAAAGCCTGCAGGATCAACCCTGGTGCTGTATGCCGTCCAGAATAGGAAATATACCATTCTCTGACGTCTCGTAAACCGTATGGTCAGGGAAGTGGGAAGTTTATCTTCATTGATGCGGCTGATATAGGATTCAACATTGAATGTATTGATCTTGAACTGATCCTTCAAAAGTGTCGTTGCAGAGCATCCGAATCCCAGGAAGTTATCTCTTGTCATGGAAGAGTATCTGGCATTTTCCGCATTTGAAAATGTCCAGATTGAATCACGCTTGTATCCCTTTTCTTCGCAATAGTCCGTGATGCGGTCAAGCAGTCTTCTCTTTTCCTTTTTAGGCATTGCTTTTACTTTACTCGACGTGAAAGTAAAATCTATAAAGGGATATATGGCAACGTGATTAGCACCTATATCAAATGCGTCATCGATGTCATTTTTCAGATCCAAGTAACTCTGATCAGGAAGTGCGAAGATGAAGTCCATTGATACGGTCTCAAAGGAGACCTGAGACAGCGCTGTCTTCAAAGACTCCTTATCTACGTTTTTTCTCCCGAGTATATCCTGGTATTTTGACTGGAAGGACTGAATGCCGATACTGATCTTCGTCACTCCTGCTTCCTTAAGCTTTTGCAGAACCTCTGCTCTGACATTGTCCGGATGGAGTTCAAGACCGATTCCTTCGGTAATCTCAAAATGTTCATTTATCGCACTGATGATATCTCCCAGTCTGTCTGCGGCAAGTGCGGGAGTTCCGCCTCCAAAGTAAAGACTCGTGACCTTCTTTTTCCCGGGATGCATGCTTCCAACCATATGTATCTCACGGATGAGTGCGTCTATATATCTGTCACACAGATCATTTTCGAACCTCACCTTGCAGTACGGACAGAAGTTGCAGATCTGCGCACAAAACGGAATATGAACATAGAGCCCGAGACCATCAAGCTCAGTAAAGGATAGTTTCTCATCGTATTCATTTTTGAAAATGAATGGCTTGGTCGAACGTGTTAGCCATGCCCTTGTCAGATCCGTTACAAAACTCATCACATTTCTCCGTCACACATACTTAAGATATGTACCGAGCATCTCAAAGATGATTCTAAGGTTTCCACGGAATAAAAGTGTATACTCGGCAACAAAGAAATATCCGCACTCGTCACAAAGACCCGGAATTTCAATACAGCGTCCGCAGACCGATACCTTTCCATTTTCAATGACGACACACTGATGGCACGGTGTAGGGAATGAATTATCAATGATATATGGGAATGCGCTCTTCAGATTAAAGACCGGAACCTTCTCCTTCATCATCTGTCTGATGATATCACAGCACTCTTTCTTTTCATCCCTTGTCAGAGCAAGTTCTCTGGTATCGGGATAGGGAGTATGGAAGTTAAAGGATACCGCACGGACATTCTTCGTATCCCTTGCGGTATGACAGACATCACGGATCGCATCTTTATTGATCTTATTAACAGCCATATAGAAACAGATATTGTCCGACGTGGCAGCTGCGATATTTTTCATGATTGTATCATATGTATCACCACGGACAGCATTATGGCGTTCACGATCTCCGTCAAGGCTAAGAAGTATCAGATCAGCTTCGGGAAGGTCGATCGGAAACGTGCCATTTGTAACAACGTTAACGATCAGAAAGCCCATTGCCTTGGCCTCTTTGACAAGATCCCTGAGAGTTCTGTCACCGTCTCTCCACATAAAGGTCTCTCCTCCGCAGAAAAAGAGGATCCTGATTCCCATGTCAAAAAGCTGCTGCATTTCACCCTTAATCTGCTCATAAGGATGGATGATGGCAGTGATATTATTAACAGAACAATGTTTGCAGTGCAGATTGCATTTATCTGTCACAATAACTGTTCCGAGGATCGGATCCTTCTTGCGAAACAGGATCGTTTTTATTCCGAATCCCGCAAAATGCAGGAATGATGATATTTTCATGTGTTCACCTTACTTGGAATATTATTTTACCTTCTCCGGATTTTCCATTCTGATATCATAGATCGCACCGCAGCTTTTGCATCCGTTTGCAACTATTGTTGAATAATTCCTGTTAAGCGGTATTTTTTCCCATGATTCCTTCGTAGCAAAGATAAGACCTCCCATCCCTGCTGAAAGTTTTCCTGTTATCACATTTTCAGAACCACATTTTGGACAGAACATAGATTAACCTCCTCATCTTCATAGCTTTTCATGTACCTGTAATATGTATTTATTATACCATATGATATGCATATATATACGCCCTGACCCGGCAGCAAAAAACGACTGCCAAACTGCAATATAAAACCAAAACACCGATATGTGCACATACATCTGCCAAGTTAAAAAAAGTACTCCGGATCCGGAGTACTTTTGGTGTTACAAGATTCATCTTATTAAATAATTACCGGCATCTTCACTTCTTTTTATACCATATGACCATCACCGGTATCACCACGATGGCAACCGATATCAGAAGTGAGATCATCCCTATGCTGAATGAAGCATCTGACTTCTCCGGATTAACATATCCCTGAAGGATGGACGGCCCTGCGTTATTGACCGCATGCATTATTGCCGCAGGCCATACGGAACCGCTCTTTTCGGTGATGAAAGTAAGAAGGATGCCAAGCAGGATACACATCAGACACATGCACAATATTCCCAGATACGGAAATCCCGGATAATCGGTCCCGAAGTTATGCCCGATGCATGTAAGAGGCGCATGCCACAGTCCCCAGATGATGCCTCCGACGATCAGTGCCCTCCCGCGTCCCATGATCCTTATCAGCTTGGGCATCATATATCCGCGCCATCCGCCCTCTTCACCGAATGCGGCAAAGGACCCCACTATACCGGTTACAATAGCCGCTGCGGGAAGAATGAACAGGAGCCTTTTTTCTATTCCGAGACTGATGTAATATTCAGGATCATACCTTACGGGATCAAGAGCAAGTTCGATCAGATTGCCTGCCTCGGAATAAAACCAGGGAAGCAGGAATGCCAAAAGGAAATACTTCCACTTTCCGTCCTTAAATACAATTCCGAAATATGAATTGTCATCTCCGGAAAAATTAAATCCTTCCTTTGTGATGACTCTTGTGAGCACATGGCATATGACGGGAAAGACCATTCCAAGAGCTATAAATGACTGTCTCATCTGCCCCATATCTTCCCAGGTCGATCTGTCGGGATTTGCGATGAAATACCATAGAAAAGTAGTGACAAAGGTAAGTCCCAGATATATGAGAAGGCGCTGTACATCTGTATATGTTCCGGCCTTTCGAGAGGATCTTATGTTCTCATCAGGATGTGCATGATGCAAAGATTTTACATTACTCATAGTCTCTCTCCTTTCCCTCATATATGTGCACTGAAATACGATATGAGATGTAATACAGTGAAAGAGCTATAAGCGGGGAAATAACTGAAATAAGTGTCAGTGCAAAACTATGAGTATCTGCCCATGCTACTATCCTGTCAATATCTATCTTTTCAAATACATTCAGATCTCCGAAGAACAGATAGCCGACTGCCAGCATTGCAAGAGATTCAAGTATCCCCGTTTTGATCATCTGACCCTTTTCCTTGCCAAAAGCAACAAAAACCGGAAATTCAACAGACGCCCCGAAAAGTATCATACAGAACAACGGAAGAGAAAAAGCCTGACATAGCATGATAAGATCCAGAACATAACCTTCATCAAGAAATGCCGATACTATGACATTCCACACAAGACAAAGTGAAAATGATGCATATACGCATATTCCGATAAAAACATATTTTGAAGCTATATATGCGCGCTTTGAGACCGGCAGGGCAGAAAGAAAATTATGCAGCTTACCTTTCTCATCATTTTTGATGATCCTGGGGATCCACATTTCGATATAGCAGACAAGAACCCAGGCCAGCATCTGTGCAGCGATTAACAATAAAGCCTCAAAAAAATTGAATACTTCACCTTTATCGTTTTCCACAAGCCAGTCTTTGGAAGGCGTGACAAATACCAATATCAGACGCAGTATGATGATCAATACGGTAAAGACCGATAAAACCCTGACGACGCTTTTTCCATTTATGGATATAAAATCCTTGTATAATAATCCGCCCATCAGATGACACCTCTCTTTCTTTCGGCAATGTATAAAGAGAGAAAATAGCTGAGCACACTTACGATAAGCATTGCCGTCAGGAATACATATCCCTTTTCACGGAAATAATCCAGCGGCTTCCAGAATACTCCGGACTCAAATCCCTGCTCTTCAATAATGATATGAACAAATACATACTTTATAGTCCTGAATTTAACGATCACAAAGAAAAGGATGATCGTAAGGAGTGAGAAAAGCTGGGCATACTGTTCCCTGCCGTATCCCAGGAGCACACAAAAAAGGATCATGATCGCACTGTAAATACCCAGGATCGATGCGGATGAGATGATGATCCCCAGGAAACTTCCAAAGCTCATGATATCTGTAAGAGTGCACAGAACCAAAGCCAAAGCCAGATCAACTGCGGCTCCAATCCCGCATAGCACAAAGATAGTCAGGAATCTGGAAAGCATTCTCTTTTTCATGGATACGGGAAGGGATGCGGATACTTTGAAAAAGCCCGCTTTTCCGTCAGCGACAAAAACGTTAAGCATATCTCCCAAACTTACTATGGGGATGAGCATGAACATGACCAAAGCCATGGAACCAAGATTCTTAACATCAACCTGAGACATGTTGTTATTCTCATCAAGCAGTGCTTCCCCGACTGTCGCAAGATTTCCGAAACGGCTGCTGAGAACATACAATATCGATATGATCACCACTCCGGCTATCACAAATGCAAAAGTGGTAAGCTGTTTTTTTAGGCACATAATATCTTTTATTACAAGGCCTTTCATATATACCTCCACGGATGAACGATGGAACGGTTCCGACCTTCACCCTCACTTTTTGTTGACGTAATAGATCATGATCTCTTCAAGTCCGGCTCTCTCGATCACCATATCGGGATAGAGCTTCTCCGCTGCGTGCCTGTCATTAACAAGCACCTCGGCGCCGTAATCGCTGACCTCCGAGCTTACGATAAGAGATTCACTGATTTTGGAAAGATCGTTCTTTTTACACTTTAAGATGCCGTGCTTTTCCAGAATCTCATCCTTATTGCCGGCAAGGACGATGTGTCCTCCGTTGATGAACACAACCTCATCCGCGATCTTCTCAAGGTCACTTGTGATATGGGAAGACAGCAGGATCGTGTGATCCTCTTCCACCACAAATTCCCTGAAGATGCCTATGATCTCATTCCTGACGATGGGGTCCAGTCCGCTGGTGGGCTCGTCCATTATAAGGAGCCTTGCATGATGGGAAAGAGCTACGGCAATCTGCAGCTTCATCCTCATTCCTCTTGAAAAAGCTCCGCATTTCTTCTTTGCGGGAAGTGAGAATTTCTTCAGATTATCGAAGAAGACTTCTTCATCCCAGTTCCTGTAGATGTTCTTCATCATGATATTGATGTCACGGCCGGTCATGAATTCATGAAAGCCCATCTCATCAAATACAACACCGATATCTTCACGTAAGTATGCGGTATCCTTACTGACAGGTTCGCCGAAAAGTGTGATCTCACCCGAATCCCTGCTTATCACATCAAGGATCAGATTGATGGTGGTGGTCTTGCCGGCACCGTTCTGACCGATGAATCCGCACACGGTTCCTTCGGGAACCGCAAAGTTTACATTATCAAGTTTGAAGTCACCGTAGTCCTTGGTTACATTCTTAAGTTCTATAACATTCTTAACTTCATCCATTTTCTTTTCCTCTGAAAAGTCCTGCAACACTGCAGCATCCGGCAATCTGATGAATGTGATCCTGAGTCATCAGGTTCACCTACTCCTGTCCTGCACGTTCTTCATAAATGATCTCAAGCATCTCTTTGAGCTCATCAAGGGAAATCTTTCCTATGACTGCCTTGTCCGCAGCCTTCTCAAGACATTCCTCAATGGCGTATCTCATATTCTCCTTCATGAGCTCGGGATTGATGCCTTTTACAAAGCTTCCCTTTCCCACAACGGATTCGATATAGCCGTCACGCTCGAGATCTTCGAATGCTCTCTTTGTTGTAATGACACTGATCTTAAGATCCTTGGCCAGAATACGCATTGACGGAAGGGCGTCCCCCGCCGCAAGCTCGCCTGTCATGATCAGGCTCTTGATCTGTTCCTCGATCTGCTCATAAATGGGCGTTCCCGAGGTGTTGCTGATGATAATGTCCATATGGATTTCCTTTTCTCGGGCATTTGCGCTTGTGCCCGGGTGGTACATGATCCTGCGCATGGAACCCGTACCCTGATGATTAATCATTGTATATATTCAATATATACACTTATATATACAATGTCAACACGCAAACCGTCTACACCCAACGTCTACCCCCAATATTTAAATGCAATATTTTCAGTCTGAGGCTTCTGTGAGGCATGAACCAGAAGTAAGTCTTGCACACAGTTAAAGGTCTTATCGTACAACAATACCTACATCAGTCTTTTGTGAAAATAAACATATTGTGGTATAGTTTTTAAGTATTTTCGGACCCGACACGCCTTGTCCTGACGCTAAATGAGGCAATTCCCGCATCGTGTCGTGGTACTTACTCCGGAAATCTCCCAAAATCAATCGTGAAAGGAGGCACAAATGGACCAGAAGAAAACAGGACAATTTCTAAGATCACTTCGAAATGAGAAGCAGATGACTCAGGAACAGCTTGCTGAGCATTTTAATGTTACTTCAAGATCCGTATCCAGATGGGAAAACGGAAATAATCTGCCTGACATTTCGCTGCTGGTCGAAATTGCCGATTTTTACGAAGTAGATGTAAGGGAGATAATTGACGGAGAAAGGAAAAACGAAATGATGGATAAAGAGGCAAGAGAGGTCGCCGAACATATGGCGGTCTATGCAGGTACGGAAAAAAACAGATTATTAAAGTTTATACAGGTTATCGCGATAATCGGACTGATAGCATCGATCACAGCGATCATATTTCAGACCATCGGATATGATGAGTCTGTCAGGAGCTCGGTATCGCTTACAGCATCAATAATCACTCTTATACTGATGTCGGTGATCACACTCTATGTTACCGGAATCCTGGAGAAAGCAGCACATAATAAGGGCTTTATGAAGACCGTCAAGATCACTTCCATTGTCCTTCTGGCCACAGGTGTACTGTATATGGTAAAGATAATACTGACCTTCTGGCTGGCGATATTTCTGATGGTCGTTCCCGGATTATTTGAGAGAGTCAAGGTTGATACCGATATCACGAAATATAATGAATACATTCATCCCATACGTACCGAAAAAGAAATAGAAGATCACGGATACGGTATAACAAACAGTGAAATGTTCGACATATGGCCGAAGACCATCACTGCCGATATGAACGTTACCGAATTCCAGTATACTTACTATAATCCCTGGGATGCAATGTATGTCATCTATATGACCTCCGAATATGACCCGGACGCATACATTGATGAATATGACAGACTGTCGTCTCTTGGAATCCAGGATTATGTAGGTATGTACACTGTAACCGGAGAACCTGAAGGTTATGATATCATCTCAATGAGCTGTGACGGCTATCACGGATTCACATATGCCATGATACCTGAGGACTCTTCTGATAATGATACCATCACCTATGTATCAATATGGTTCTGTAATTACTACCTGGAGCTTGATATTCATAAATATCTGCCCGATGAATATC
This sequence comes from uncultured Lachnospiraceae bacterium, assembly GCA_902761225.1. GTDB lineage: Bacteria > Bacillota > Clostridia > Lachnospirales > Lachnospiraceae > AC2028. The sequence goes on from CACWJQ010000031.1 coordinate 8,752, forward strand.
TTCTTCCCGGATTCGACGCAACCGATGACAATCCGTACGAATTAGAGCAGCGTGCTCTGTATGAATGAAGATAAATTGAAGGGACGGTTCTTGCGTTCACGAATTCAGTGAAACGCCGGAACCGTCCCTTTTTTCAGCTTAATTGAACTTGAAGATCTTCTGCGCTATCTTGTAGCACTCCACCGAAACCTTACGTCCTCCCTTTCCGGGAAGGTTCATGGCATTTCCGGGGAGTCCGCTCCTTAGATACGCCCACAGATGCTTGTCGCGCTCCTTGATGTATGCCCACAGCTTGGCTTTTTCAAGAAGGCTGTCATCCGTATTTTTCTTGATGAGAAGGATCGAAGAGATAGTGGTCATGATCTCGAGGTAATTCCTCATATACTTGTATCTCTTCTTATCCTTGAGGGCCCTTGCCTTATTATCTACAAGGTAATCCACCATTAGATAGTTGACCTTGAGCTGCTGATCGATCCTGGAGATCATGATCTCTTCGTTTACAGACTGATCCTCCCGGCCGATGTAATATCTGTAGAAATTGACATCCAGATAGCACATCCTCTCCACCTGAAGAAGTGGTGCGAACACATAATAGTTATCTACATAGAATGTGTGCTCGGGAAGTACCATTCCGGAATCCTTGAGAAGCTGTGTCCTGTATATTGCAGCATGCATCAGGATATAATGGCCCTTTGAAAAATGGTGGCAGTCACTCCATGTAAAGATCTCATCCTGAGGGAACATCCTGCGGTAATGGATAACCTTCTTACGCTTCTCTCCCTCTTTCTCATACACATAATTGCAGATGAGAAGATCCAGTTTCTCACCGCACATCACGATCTCTTTGAGCTTTCCCAGAACCTTCGCATATGCGGACATCTTGACCCAGTCATCGGAATCCACAACCTTGAAAAAAAGTCCTGTGGCATTCTGGATACCTGTATTGACAGCACCGCCATGGCCTTTGTTGGGCTGGTCTATGGCACGGACTATACCGGGATATTTCTTCTCATACTCTCTTGCGATCTCCAGGGTATTGTCCTTGGTAGAACCGTCATTGATGACAAGTATCTCCACATCGTCTCCCCCCGGGAGCAGGGATTCGATTGCCTTGGACATGTAAGCTGCAGAGTTATAACAGGGAATGGCTATAGAAAGAAGTTTCATTTTTTTACCTTACTCAAACATGGACTATTTTAATGTATCAGCAAAGTCTGGAACCTGCGGGAATATCATCTCCCGGCATAACAAGCGAAAGTGTCTCCTCGCCATTTTCATAATGAACGGCAGAAAGAAGCATGCCATTACTCTCAAGTCCCATCATCTTCCTTGGAGGAAGATTGACTATGGCTACAAGCGTCTTGCCCACAAGTGTTTCGGGCTCATACCATTTATGTATTCCCGAGAGGATCTGGCGGTCCTGACCTGTCCCGTCATCAAGAGTGAACCTTAGAAGCTTATCACTCTTCTTCACTGCTTCACAGGCCTTAACCTTCACGACTCTCAGATCATTCCTGCAGAAGGTATCGAAATCAACCTTTTCCTCAAGGAAGGGATCGACAGTAACTTCATTACCTGAACCACCGGCGTCCTTCTTAAGATTCTGCTCTATCTCTTCAAGTTCGTTCAGCATCTTCTCTTCATCGATACGCGGGAAGAGATTCTCTCCCTTTTCAACCTTAACAGACTCAGGAAGGCTTCCCCACTCAGCGGCACTGTCCCACGTTCTGATATCGGAGGATGTACCGATATAGTCAAAGAGCTTATCGCAGCTTGAGGGAATAAATGGTGTAAGCAGCACACCGCATATACGGGCAGATTCCAGCAGATTGTACAGAACAAATGCAAGTCTGCTTCCGTTTGCATCCATATCCTTCGCAAGAACCCAGGGAGCGGTCTCATCTATATACTTATTGGCACGCTGTATGACGCGGAATACTTCAGTCAGAGCATCATGAGGCGCGTAACCGTCCATTGCCTTCTCATACTTATCCCTGAGGGCGCTGCTCATGGATATAAGATCCTCATCGCATGCCTCACGTGCAGCATATCCGCTGCATCCTGCAGGAAGCACACCGTCAAAATACTTCATGACCATCGCCGTTGTACGGCTTACAAGATTGCCCAGATCATTGGCAAGATCTGAGTTGATGGTCTGGATGAGGAGTTCATTGGTAAAGTTACCATCGGATCCGAAGGGAAATGTTCTCATCAGGAAGAACCTGAGGGCATCCACTCCGAACAGCTCGGAAAGGATATAGGGATCCACAACATTTCCGCGGGACTTACTCATCTTACCGCCGTCTATCATAAGCCATCCGTGCCCGAACACCTTCTTCGGAACGGGAAGATCAAGGCTCATTAGAAAGGCAGGCCAATAGATCGAGTGGAATCTTACGATCTCCTTTCCTACGATATTGACGCCCGGCCAGAATTTCTCATAATCATCATATTCATCATTATCATAGCCGAGTGCGGTAATGTAATTGAAAAGTGCATCGAACCATACATATACCACATGCTTCGGATCAAAATCCACAGGAACACCCCAGGTAAAGCTGGTCCTTGATACACACAGATCCTGAAGGCCGCCTTCACAGTCAATGAAATTGTTCACCATCTCATTGACTCTCGATGCGGGCTCAAGGAAATCAGTCTCTGTCAGAAGCTTCCTGACTCTGTCGGCATACTTGCTTGCCCTGAAGAAATACGCCTCTTCCTCGGCATCAACAACGTCCCTTCCGCAATCGGGGCATTTCCCATTCACAAGCTGGCTCTCAGTCCAGAAGGACTCACAGGGAGTACAGTATTTTCCCTTGTATGTGCCCTTATAGATATCACCCTTGTCATACATCTTATGGAAAAGCTTCTGTATGGACTTCTCATGATATTCATCGGTAGTCCTGATGAACCTGTCGTTAGAGATGTTCATCAGCTTCCACAGATCCTTGACTCCGCGCTTTCCCTCAACTATCCTGTCAACGAACTCCTTGGGGGTGATACCTGCTTCCTTAGCCTTATTCTCTATCTTCTGACCGTGCTCATCGGTTCCGGTAAGAAACATCACATTATACCCCTGCAGTCGTCTGTAACGGGCAAGACAGTCCGTTGCCACGGTACAGTAAGCATGTCCGATATGAAGCTTATCGGAGGGATAATAGATAGGTGTGGTTATGTAATAATTCTTACTATTCATTTACGATGAACTCCTTATTATGATACTTATTGATCAGCCTTGGGAATATCCTGACAGTGAAGCCTGCCTCCCTTATATGGAACCCTTGCCGAAGGAACTTCTTCGGATGCGGGGTCTGTATGTACCGACTGATCGTCAAAGAAGATCTGGGCACCGAATGCCTTGAGTATCTCCTTCTTCTCAACTCCTCCAAGGAAAAATGCCTCGTCAAGACGCACATTCCAGCTGCGCAGTGTCTTGATGACTCTCTCGTGTGCCGGTGCCGATCTTGCCGTTACAAGTGCCGTGCGTATCGGACACTCATCAACTCCGTACCTTTCCCTGATCCAGGTAAGCTTCTTGAGGAATCCCGCAAAGGGGCCCTCATCGAGAGGATTATCGGCATTGATCTCTTCATTCTCTTCAAATGCCTTAAGTCCCTTTTCCTTGTATATTGCCTCCGATGCATCGTCGAAAAGCACCGCATCTCCATCAAAGGCAATACGGATCGAACCATCTGATGCTCCGGGATAACTGCGATCGGTAAGGATCATACCTGCAGCAAAACCGCTGTTTATGGCATTCTGCACATCATCCTCATATGCGGAAAGGAACAGATCCGTCTTAAATGCCGCAAGATAAGGAGAGAGCGAGGAACCGCTGACCAGAACCGCGCGGGTGATCCCAAGTCCGTAATGCTTGATGGAGTTAAAAACCCTGAGTGAAGTGTTGGTGGAATTCCTCGACATGATGATAACCTCCACCATGGGGTTCTCCGGATCCCTGTCGTTAAGAGCGAGCAGGTTTTTTATCAGAGAAAAACCGGGCCCCGGTGCAAGTATATCCTTCTCATGTTCGAACTGATAAGACTGATATGCATCAAGGCCTTCCCTTTCAAATATTTCATTTTCCCTGGTAAGGTCAAACAGAGCCCTGGAAGAAACTCCTATGACCATCTTATCTTCAAGCTTGTATGACATAAGCCCTCCTGTGGGGACGTACAGTTATCTTAACCTGTCGCCTTCATACTTACCGAGTATCAGCAGCGATTCCCTGAGAGACAGATATTTGGTGCGTACATCGGCATCAGGGAGTTCCACATCCACGGCTGTTGCCATTGTGATCAGCATCTCATCCGTGAGTCTGTGGTTAAGGGATGCAAGTATATGAAGTCTCTCAGCGGAACTCTTTGCATCCAGAAATGCCTCCACCTCGGGATCCAGTCCGTTTATCGAAGACTCTGCGGGTTTGGACTTTGCAGACTTATATCCTGTGTCGGAAGAAGCCTTTCTGCTTCCCTCCTCAACTTTCTCAAACCGCATCTCCTGTACCGCATCGGGGTACTTCACCTTATCCACAGGAGACATGAAATTGACTACAGGTCTCGCCCAGACCTTGGAAGGATCGTCCTCTGATCTGTAGATCACAAGTCCCTCCAAATCCTCAGTATGTTGTGCGATGGTAATGATCCTGTACAGACCGCCCTTAAAATGTCTGTAAAGTTCTCCTTCTGCAGGTGTAGCCATAATATCTCCTTTTCTAGGTAAACAACACTCAGATATTATACCTCAAACCTGTGTGAAAATAAAATCTTAGTTACCGGTCTTTTCAAATAAGTTCTATGCGGAAGCTGCATCTTTCGTCCGCAAAGCACATATCAAGTACTGCTTCTTCTATCTCCTCCTTCCTCTCGCTGCTGAGATTCCCGAATCTTTGGTGGTGAATGATCACTGTATAGGTCCTCATCAGATCACTGTCGGTTACATGAGTGAGATCAACCCCGGGATTGCAATATCCCAGCTCATCAAGGTATCCCCGTACCTCACTGACATATTCGGATTCCGCCGGAGCATAATACTCATTCCAGAAGCTGTTGTCATCTCCTGCAGAGCTTCTGACGGTGATGGAAAAAAGATAAAATGCCGCGATGATGAGCATAACAGTGATCAGTCCCAGTGCCAGAAACTCTCCCCTGAAGATCTTCTTAAGATTATCCATATCTGTCCTCCCTTTTATAAAACCCTTCATACTTCCATCCGGTCTCTCATATGCCCTCTTCCGTCCTCTGTATAGCCGGTCAGACATTGCCCTGATGTGTTTCTGTAATGAATCCTACCACTGCCTGTGTGTAAAATTTTCCACACAAAAGAACCGGTCCTATAACCGGTTCTTTCACTGTTTTTCATTATTATTTATATCTCAGAAGATCACTTGGAATTGGGCTTTATGTCTCCGGTTTTGGGTATCTGCGAATCCTTCTGGATGGGAGGCATCAGATAAGCAGTAACCCTGTTCCTTCCGCCGTCCTTTGATGCATACACACCGGCATCGGCATATTTGAACGCATCGGCGAAGGATGTGGGGTATGTGGCACTTACTATACCGCAGCTGAAGGTAACGCTTCTGTCGGTGAACTTATACTTGATCTTACCGAACTTCTCACGGAGCTCATCCATATACTTGATATGGTCGTGATAATCTCCTCCGTCGAAAACGAAGATGAACTCCTCGCCGCCGTATCTTCCGACAACCATGTTGTCCTTAAGATTCTTATTGACCGTATCACCGAACTTCCAGAGGACCACATCACCGTTCTTGTGTCCATATGTATCGTTGATGCTCTTGAAGAAGTCAAGGTCAACGACCGCAAGCGAAACCGGATGATCCTCAGATGCATTGAGAAGGAATACATCCGCTCTCTCCTGGGCATATGGACGTGTATGAAGGAATGTCAGCTGATCCGTCTCGAGTCTCTGACGATATACATTCTGCTTCTCATTAGCCTCATAGACTATGTTCTGCATTTCCTTGTTATAGATGATTATATTGCGGGAAACCATCGCTCCGCAGGAAAGCACCAGCATGACCACCAGCATGCTCTGAAGATAGTAGACATATTCATCAGGGTACTGCACCATCTCATAAAATGCGGAAATGGCCACCGATATGATGGAAAATACCGTTATCTTGAAGAGCAGATGCATGTCATGGAAAATACTGCAGAACATGACGGCAAGAATGGGAAGACACCAAAGCGCCACATAATAACCGTTCCAAAAAGAAATGCTGGCGCCTATCGTGGCACATGCAAAGGAACAGACCGCACATTTGGTATCATTATTGTAATTCTCGGAAATGTTCACGAACTTCGCAACAGTGGAAGCCGCAAAATTAATGAGGGTGGGAATGATGACCCTGAGTACCAGATAGAGACGGACATCATAACCGATAGTATCCATTATGCCGCTTACAATGCATATTCCCAGACTCACCAAAAAGCCCAGTGCACTGAGCTGGAAATAGACCTTGATTATTTTATTGCGTGCAAGAGTCTCTGCCTTATTCATAGATATTTCAATTTTAATATCGAGGTAGTAAAATATCAACCGATTAAGGTAAAAAAGTCGGCTTAAATGATTAAGAATAAATGAAGGACCTGACAAAAGGAAAACCCATTAAGGTCATATGCTTCTTTGCTCTTCCGATACTCATCGGAAGCCTGTTTAACCTTGCCTACTCTCTGGCGGATATGAAGATCCTCGGACTTTTTATGGGAAAAGAAGGTCTGGAAGCGGCAGGCAGTGTGTCAGGTCTCTATGACCTTACCAATTCCTTCATGATGGGGCTTACAAACGGCTTCGGAGTCATCACTGCGATGTATTACGGCTCCGGCAATATGGAAAAAACAAGGAAAAATTTTGCACTTTCCGTCTCTCTTGCCTGCATCACTTCACTTATAGTGAGCGCTTTTTGCCTGCTCTTTCTGGACAGCATCCTAAGCATCCTGAATGTTCCATCCGATGTAATGGACAATGCGTCAGCCTACATAGGCATCATGATAGCCGGACTCATATTCTCTGCACTTTATAACTGCCTTGCAGCATCCCTAAGGGCCGTAGGCGACGCATATACCCCTCTTATATTCCTTATCGTATCAACACTTCTCAATACAGGACTTGATGTGCTCTTTGTGGGAGGATTTAAGCTGGGAACGCCCGGAGCTGCTCTTGCCACGGTGACCAGTCAGATCATCTGCTCAGCTGCCTGCTTTGTATATACATTCATAAGGTATAAGGAATTAAGATTCCGCATCCGTGAACTTATCCCTGCCAGAAGGTCAGGCCTCAGAATGCTGCTTTCTTCAGGTATCTCAATGGCACTCATGAGTTCTATGGTCGCTTTCGGAACCCTGTCACTGCAATCTGCCATCAACAGACTCGGCGGCAATATCGTGGTCGCACATGCGGCAACGAGAAAGCTCTCGGGCATATACATGCTTCCATTCGGTGTCTTCGGAACATCCATGGCAACCTACAGCGGCCAAAACTACGGTGCGGGAAGAAAGGATCGTATACGCGAGGGGATAAAAGTGACTGTCGGTATATCATGGGTCCTGAGCATTGTATGTATCCTCATCAGCTATACCCTGTGTCCGGCTATCATCAAAGCGATCGCAAGTACCGACGAGCATGAGATCATATGGAATGCGGTCAGATATCAAAAGGTGGACACACTGTTCTACTTCATCCCGGCAGTCATCTCTATTTTCAGGAATTCCCTCCAGGGAATGGGCGAACACAGACTGCCCGTTATATCAAGCTTTGCAGAGCTTCTTGGAAAGCTGCTGATAGCACTTTATCTTACCCCCGTACTGCAGTACATGGGCATCATCCTCTCGGAACCCATCGTGTGGATCATCATGGTCATCCCACTCATCATCGGAATGAGAAAAAAACTCAAGGAGACCTGAATGTGAACTCTCACATCATCTTCATCAGACAATAAAAAAAACCTGCACGCTACTCGCGTACAGGTTTTCGTCGGAGTGACTAGATTCGAACTAGCGGCCTCCGCCTCCCTAAGACGGCGCTCTAACCAAACTGAGCCACACCCCGATTTGCCTTGACAGCTTGATAATAATATCACATGAAAATATAAAATGCAACACCTAATCCAATTTTTTTATTTTAATGGGAAAGCCCCGTAACTTAGGGCATTCCCACTGCCATGACATACGGTCATCAATAAAATGGCGGTACCGGTTCATCGTCCCTCAGTCCCAGTTCATAAGCCTTCAGGTCAAACCTTGAGAACTCGTCCCCGTAATAGTTATTGAACCACATATCCATCATCTGCTGGTATCTGGCACATCCGTCCCTCCATCCCTGATCTACGGAAGGTCTTCCTCTTACCACTCTCACCACCTTGGCATCAGGATATGTGGCTTCCAGCAGATCGAAGCTCTCCGATGATATGGATGTGCTCTCAAGCCATACCCTCTCCATCATGGGAGAGTTCAGAAGTCCTGTAATATCCGAGAGCCTTCTGTTATAGCTTATATTGACATCCACAAGCTCATGGAGCTCCGCAAGAGGCGACAGGTCCGTAATATTATTGACGAACAGCTCAAGATAATGCAGATGCTTAAGATTTGCGAGGGGTGTCAGATCAGAGATCCAGTTATCAGCCATAATGAGAAGTCTGAGATCGGTAAGATATTCTCCGATCACGCTTATATCTGTTATGGACTGATGACCCAGATCCAGACATTTAAGATCCGTACAGTACTTAAGAACCTGTATATCCGCGCTCCTGAGGCGCACATAGTTATAGCTGTAGATAAGAACGGAGAAGGTTACCTGGTCTGTACGGAGTCTCCACTTTCCCATGGAAAGGCGCCATACAACATTGACATCCGGCACTTCCTTCCTGAATTCTCCGAGAGTCTCGTTATCCAGACCACAGTCACATAAGATCAGCTTCTTAAGTCCGCATATCTGTTCTGTGAGCTCCTTGAGAACGGGAAGATCGTCCGTAGTGAACCTGATACGGGACAGGTCTATCTCCTCAGTATCATAGGAATCATAGTCTGTCTCGTTGTATGTAACGACCCATCCGAAATCAACCTTAGGGAACTCATGGCAGAGCTTAAGCCTGTCTTCCCATGTAAGATCCGAGCCGTGAAGATCCGCGCTCTTAAGATTCGGAAGAAGTCTGAGTCCGGTGATAAGATCGTCCACCTGGGTTGAAGAGACCTTGGCGCTCCTGAAATCTATGGTATCAACATCTACAGGAACGGTTACACCGCATATATCCTGAAGCTCCACAACATCAAAGAGCACACCCGGGAAGGCGCCGCACAGATAGCTCTTGTCCGCAGCGGTAATATGATTCTCACCAAACTTTACAACAGCGAGATTGGGAAGAAATCCAAGCTTTTCCTGTATGAGACCGATATCGGCATATCCGTGATCGGTAAGGTTCACCTCGTCAGCATCCACAGGATAATCGGTTCCCTCAATATTCACCCAGGTATCGTATGTGAACATCACTCCGGGAAAAGAATTCTCAAGTCCGTCCCTCTCCTCTGCATATACGCGGTATGAACCGAGATTGACGGTCTTCAGATTGCTGAATCTGGTAAGTCCCGACTCAAGCGAAGCAAGATCCGTTATCTCACTTCCCTCAAATGCGATATTTTCCATATATACATCACAGGGATGTCCGAACAGTTCGAAGCGGGTATTGACCAAATATGCATATGCCCCTTCGGAAAGAAGTATTACAAGACCTGATATTATCAGAAAGACTATTATGAATCTTTTAACGCCTTTCATTATGAATCCCCTAATCCGTTTTCATCATAAGAACGTTCATCGAAAACCACATATGATTATACCATACAGACTGCCTTTATTAAACGATATCATACCCCGGTGGATACTGTTATCGATCCGCCGTCATCCCGATATGTTATAATCAGTTCATAACATGTCATGATCAGGACCGGACATTCCCGGAGGGAAGAAACATGAAGATAAAAAGCAGACCGATACTACTTGTGATCTTAGGGATCGTACTTGCCTTTCTTATAGCCACCGCAGTTACATTCTGCGGATTACATGAAATGCAGAGCAACGGTTCATCCGGAAGCAGCCATACCGTAACCACTGAGTCCGATGAAATAGACCGCTCCCATTAACCCGGCAGACAGCATACAGGCACAATAAAACCGCCGGCAATTACGGCAGTGTTCATAAGACAGTAACGCAAAGCAACTCCGGTTAATTAAACACCAGTCCACAAATAACACAAGCCAAAACAGCAAGTGTAGAAAAGCCCCATCTTGAGTACCAGTCCCAATACTTTAACTCGGACGGTTCAACATCGTCTCCTACATTATCGGCATTTAAATGGATACCAAACTTGAAACCTGTTCTTGCAAAAATAATACTGAATAGGTTAATAATACCAATAAAAACACCAATGACAAAAAGTTCTGCATTACCAACTCCGGAAAATGTCAAAACAGATAGCACTAATATTAAAACAACATTAGTGAGAAACAATATCTTTTGTCCTTTTCTTAGTTCTTTAAACCATTTCATAGTCTTTTACCCCTCAATTAATAACTTTTAACAACAACGAAAGAATTATATTTTAAAATGATAATAGGATGAACACACAAACCGGCAAAATCACATTTTATATTTTTCTATTATAGAGAATTATACTCGATTCATTTAAATATATACAAATAAAAGGCAGCCTAGGCTGCCTTGTTGTTGAACGACCTCCCTGCCTGATCATTTTAGTCAGATTCCAATGGATTCAGGATATCTCGCATTTCATTACGAACGGTCTTTTCTCCCATATTACATAAATCCTTTCCTCGACCAAGTCAGAATACACTCCTACCCTATTATATCAATTCCCTATTTCTATTGTCTTAGAGCCCGACAGAGAATACAATAAGTTAATGAACAGGAGGCACAAATGGAAAAACTGATATATGGAGAAACTGATGTATATTATGTCGGATTGAAGGAAGGCGATACCTGCCCGAATTGCGGAGGTGAGTTTCGTCTCATTCCTTTTTTTGCCGGAGATGTTTCCTGCGTACATAAGAAGCTCGACCCTTCTGTAATGGACGATAAAACGATTGCCACCAAAGAATTTGGAAAATGGGTAAAATGCTGGGGCGGATATTGTTCACATTGTGCGGAAACCTTCCATAACGATTTCGGAAGACTTAAGACGAGCGCACTGAACAATATTAAGAAGCTTTGTATTTTCATGTTCACAGCCATCGCAGGCTTCCTGGGCTTTGTTTTCACCGAATTCATACCTTTCCAGTACGTGACGTTTATCGGACTGTTCGGAATACTGCCATTCACTTTCCTGACCATTGCAGACCTGACCGCATATCTTGCCAAAAAGCCTTACGTCGAACCTACCATGGAAGAGCTTGAACAGAATCTTGTTTACGCATGTAACGGCAGAATGAATCGCAATATGGTGATCAGCCTGCTCGGAAAGGATCAGTTTTTCATCCCAAAGGATGCGTTAATAGAGGAAGCGAAAAACCCGGAAGAAGAATAAAATCAAAAGTCCGGAGCCACATAATCCATGCTATAGAAAAATGATCAATCAAGGGGCATGTCATGGATAATCCATTACCAAAGTTTACCGTAGCGCCTGTATCCGTCACCGGGGTAAAAATCTCACCAGCCGCATGTTCGGTGGATCTCGGCGACGGAAGCGAGCGCGGAGAATATGTCTGTCAGGATTATGTCCTGTCTAAGTTGGGACGCCCCATGCGTGCCATTAACCTGATGTATTGCTACTACCCTGACGATAAGGAATGGCCGAAGCGTGCATCCTATGTAGCGGATAGGAAGGGCGGTGAAAGCCCGTACGATGATTATTTTCCCTATACAGGGGGACTTACCGGCAAGAGGCATTCTTCGTCCGGTCCCGATGTATTCGAATGCATGAAGGATATCAGAAGACATGGCGAGGATGTGATACTTACGATAACTATCGACCCTAAGGTTTGTGACGATCATCTCATAGCGATTGCCAGGGACCTTCGCCCCTTTGGAAGGATTCTTGTGCGCATCAATCATGAAGCTACCGGGACATGGTTTTCTTTTAACAAAAGAGCCACATACGAAGAGCTCGGTCTGTTCTTCGCACATTGCTGTGAGATCTTCCACAAGGAAGCGCCTCAGGCTAAGGTGATACTCTGCCTCGACGGATATACATCACTAAATGCGGAGAAGATGGTCAGGGAAGATGAGTTTATCCCTGCGATGAAGGCTGCAGACATCGTATCCGTGGACAGGTATCTGTCTCTTCACTGGGGATGGCCCGGCGACATTGCGGAAACGGGCGGGAGTAACTTCAAGTCATTCGGGGTTCGTAACGTCTACGCTCTCGCGAAAAAGAGTGCGCAGCGCTATGACCTGATATGCGGCAAGCACAAACACATGCTGCTGTCGGAACTGAATGCAGACGGCGATGTGAACGGTCCTTATGATCAGTGCAGGATGCTTAAGTCATTCTGCGAAATGATAAAGCGTGACGAGGACAAATGGCTCTCCGGATTTACTCTGTATCAGTTCAGGGACAGGGGTAGGCTCGGGCTGGAGATCCAGGATCCGAATAATGAAAATGTCGGGATTGAGCAGCCTATGATGAAGACATTTAAGGATATCATTGCCGATCCTTACTTCTCTCCTGTTTTTACCGAAGGCAGGGCTGTTAAGATGAAGAAGAACGGAACTCCGACAGCTGCAGTTAAGATGCGCTGGGGAGGAAGTGAGGATGCGGAAGGCATTGCACTTACGTATGAAGTGGGCGGTGTTCCACTGTTTTGCGAATGCTGGTTCGAAGGGGAGTTGCTTGATGCTTCGCTGATGCTTGAAGTTAACGGCAGATGGTTCTACAAGGCACCCGGAACATGTTACGTTGATCTCATGCCCGCGTTCTTTGCGGCACACAAGGTCAGGTACGATATGATCTCTATCCGCATGTTCATGACGCCTCCGGACGGAATCAACGATCCGTCAAAAGGAAAATCCTCCGGAACAGATCCGGAGGATGATTGGGATGTAAATCAGTATTATGAGATCAAGACACTGCCTGTTGTCAGGATTGAGACTGATCTTCCGTCCAGAACAGATCGTTGAGGGTTTTGTGCAGGGCCTTGCAGATCTGAATGCACAGAGAGATGCTCGGGTTATAATTCCCGGATTCGATGAGTCCTATGGTCTGCCTGGTAACCCCGACAGCGTCTGCAAGCTGCTCCTGTGTCATGTCATTTTCGACACGTGCTATTTTCATTCTCTTATTCTTCATATGCTCAATTCTCTTTTTCTAAATTCTTGTCAGCCTTTTTCTCGGACAGCTTCATGAAGCCCAGGAACATCAGGTAGAAAGGAATGCCCCATCCCGCTGCAAGGAGCAGAACCGCAATCAGTCCCTTGGGATCGAAGGCACCATCATGGAAGTAAAATTCAAATCCTACAAAAGCTCCGAAGAATAGTGAACCGATAAAGGTTCTTATTGCAAGGCTTTTCTTCGTGCTCTCTTCCTTCTTCCTGCTTCCGAAAATCAGCAGGCCTTCAGTAAACAGATGGATTGAGATATAGATTGCAACAGGAAACCAGATCGCAATGTATGAAAAAGCCCAAAGGAAATAGGCTTTGTCAATTACCAGACCGTAGAGCAATTCACCGATTATAACGGTCCAGAACATTGCCATAAAGGCATCGGTCCTTGCCTTATTCGATAACTCTTTCAGCATGTCATCCTTCTCTTTCACAAGCAGGGTGCCATAGCGGAGTTCCTCCACCAGCCACACCACTGCTCCGATCACCAGTGTACATATCTCCAGCAGGTAAACGGTGAAAGGCAGACCACATACTATCTTAACAATGAGAGATACCAGAGCCAGGATTCCTATGATTGGGAATACTTTTGCAACCAGTTCGTTTGACCTCTTTTGGATTCTTTCATCCACGTTTTTCTTTTTCATGAACAGCATTTTATTATCTCCATAAGTGAATACAGTTGAATTTGCCGGCATGATGACTATAGCATAGCGGATTACAAAATGCAATATATATATTACATTTTGTAAAGTGGAATTTAGTTATGCAAAACAAAAAATAATGGTTGTAACCCGCATGGTTGAGCCATTTTCTCATTTTATAAGCACCTTATAAAAGTAAAGATTT
>CACWJQ010000032.1 GCA_902761225.1 uncultured Lachnospiraceae bacterium
GTGGATGCCCTCAATGCCAAGATCTATGCATATGCCGAGGAAAAGCTGGAGGAAGCCCTTGCAGATATCATGGAGAATCAGAGCAGTCTCGATGATGCAAGAAACCAGCTCATAGATTCACAGAACGAGCTCAACCAGGCACAGGCAGACCTTAACCAGAGCCTTGCCGATCTTACGCAGAATTATGCTGACCTGATCCAGTCCCAGTATGATCTTGTGGATTCAATTGAAGAGATCGATGATGCCAGAAGAGAGCTGGATGAGAAGAAAGCAGAGCTGGACGGACAGAAGAACGAGACCTATAACATGCTCGCAAGAGCGAGTGAAGCTCTTGATGCCCTTGCGGTGATTGAGTCCCAGAGACAGATGCTGCAGCAGACCTACGATGCTCTTCTTAAGGCTGCGGGTGAGTACGATGCAACCGGCAGAACAGAGGATGCACTGAAGGCAATGGCTGAAGCTGCAGAGACCAGCGAACAGCTTGCGGAGATGGAAGCCAAGCTGAATGAAGCCAAGGCGCAGCTTGCTTCCTATGGTATCAATTCCTATGCGGATCTCGAGAGACTCAAGATGGAAGCCGCAACACAGTTCGGCTCCGCAAGTGCACAGCTTGCCCTTGCACAGCAGCAGCTTGAGATGGCCAGGGAACAGGCTGAGGGCGGCCAGGATCAGATCAATAACGCATATGATCAGATAATGAACGGATACGAGCAGATCAGCGACGGCCAGGAACAGATCAACGACGGTCAGCAGCAGATCAATGACGGCTGGGACCAGTACTATGATGCCGTGGAGCAGTTCAACGACGGTCTCGAACAGTTCGAGGTTCAGAGACAGGAAACGCTTAAGAAGGCCAATTCGGGCGAGCTGCTTACTCTCCAGACTCTGTCACAGCTGATCTATGCCCAGAACTTCGATATGCCTGTGGGCTATATCGATGATAAGGATGATAACTCATGGCTTCTTAAGATAGGTAACGAGTTCGACAGCATCGAGGAGATGGAAAATACCCCTCTTGTTGTGATCGACGGAGTCGGTACGATCCTTCTCGGGGATGTCTCCAATATCACACTTATAGACAATTCATCCACCACATATACCAAGCACGATACCAAGGACGGCGTCATACTCAGCGTCTTCAAGAGCAGTGAAGCCGGATCCAACGATGTTGCAACAGTATGTCTGAAGGAGATCGACCGTCTTGAGGAAAAGTACCCCGGACTTGACATCACTGTCATGATGGACCAGGGTGCATACATCACCATGATCCTTTCCGTTGTCGTTCAGAACATGCTCATCGGTGCTGGTCTTGCAATACTTATCCTTGCACTTTTCCTCAAGGATGTACTTCCCACCATTGTTGTTGCCATAAGCATTCCTCTCAGTGTGCTCACCGCACTCATCGCCATGTATTTCAGCGGAGTCTCCCTGAACATGATGAGCCTTTTCGGAATGAGCCTCGGTATAGGTATGCTGGTTGATAACTCCATAGTCGTAATGGAGAACATATACAGATTGCGAGGACGCGGAATAGAAGCCCCGCGTGCGTCGGTACAGGGTGCCAATCAGGTGTTCGGCGCAGTTGCGGCATCTACTCTTACAACCATCTGCGTATTCTTCCCCATGGTATATACCGAGGGACTTATCAGGGAACTGATGCTTCCTCTTGCACTGACCATTATCTATACGCTCCTGTCATCCCTCCTTATATCGATGACGGTAGTTCCCGCGGCATGTTCCACCCTGCTCCGCCGCACCAAACCTAAATCACATAAGCTCTTTGATGCAGTCCTTGAAGTATATGGAAAGCTTCTGGATTTCTGCCTGAAGGTCAAGATAGTCCCTCTTGCCCTTGCAGTGGGACTCCTTGCGTTCAGTGTGTTCATCGCACTCCGTTCCGGTATCGTCATGATCCCCAGTGCCGCATCCAGCCAGATACAGGGAAATGTATGGTTCGATGAGGAGATGACAAGGGAAGAGTGTTATGCCCAGATGGATCAACTCATCGAGAGGATGAACGGTATCGAGGGGATTGATTCGGTGTGCGTTATGAGCGGCAATGCGGACATGGCACTGACGATGGGAGGCTCTTCAGATTCGTTCAGCAGCTATTCCCTTATGATCCTCTGCGAAAATGATGAAGCGGGGGCAGAGGAGGTTGCAGAGATCACCGACAAGATGCTCGCATGTGCTGAGGGACTCAACCTGAACATGAGCGTTTCATCCGGACTTGATGCCATGGACCAGCTCCTCGGAAGCGGTCTTTCCATAGACATATTCGGTGAGGATATCAGGGAGATCACCCGTATCAGCAATGAGATCATGGATATCATCGGAACCGTAGAGGGATATACGGACATATCAAACGGCAACGAAGATGCCAAGCAGATACTTCATATGTACATCGACAGGGATGCAGCCATTAATGACGGACTTACCGTAGCCCAGATCTACCAGGCAATCTACGGAAAGCTTACCACTTCATCCGTTGTCACCAGCGTCACCATTGCAGGAGAGACCCTCGATGTTGAGGTCATAACGGATCTCGAACCCCTCGATGCGGAAAATATTCTGGATTACACCTTCAGGATTGATGATGAGGATGAAAACGGCAATGCCATAACCCGTGATGAGCCTCTGAGCGGTTATGCCACTATCGTAAAAGAAGACGGACAAAACGAGATCAACAGACTCAACATGAGCTATTACATCACCGTTACGGCTGATGTTGAGGAAGGATATAATAACGCACTCCTTACAAGACAGCTTACTCCGCTTCTGGATGCATATGAGCTTCCAAGCGGATATACCATGGACCTTGGCGGAGAGAGCGAGACTACCAATCAGATGATCGAGCAGATGGCACTGGTCATGGCTCTTTCGCTTATACTCGTGTACCTGATAATGGTAGCGCAGTTCCAGAGCCTTTTAAGCCCCTTCATCATCCTTTTCACGGTGCCCCTTGCGTTCACCGGAGGATTCCTGGGACTGAAGCTTATGGGTGAGCCGGTTTCCATGATGGCTCTCATGGGATTCCTCGTGCTCATGGGTACGGTCGTTAACAACGGTATCGTGTATGTGGACTACACCAACCAGCTCAGAAAGGGCGGGCTTGAAAGACACGATGCGCTTATCGTGGCCGGCAAGACCAGAATGCGTCCCATTCTTATGACCGCAATGACCACCATACTGGCAGAGAGCAGCCTGTGCATAGGTGACTCCCTTTCATCCCAGCTCGGAAAGGGAATGGGTATCGTTATCATCGGCGGTCTGGCATATGCTACCCTGATGACTCTGTTTATAGTTCCGGTCATTTATGATATCCTATTCAGGAAAAAGCCGCTGGACATTGATACAGGGTCGGAAAGCCTTGACGATATCCCCGATGATGCCGCAGAGTATCTGAAGGACAAGGAGATGAGGGATAAGGCTGCGGCGGAAGCTGAAGCGTCCGGCGTTGAAGACAGGGAAAACATTGAAGCTGATAAGCCCTCAGAAGGCAATGCGGCGGAAGCTGATGGATCAACAGAGCAGGAGGTTAATATTGAGCAGACTTCTGATATTGAACGGAACACTGATGGATCCGAAGTCGGGGAAGAACGGGAAAGCGGATCTGATCTTAAGTGACGGTAAGGTTGAAAGTATTTTGCCGGAAGGCAGCGCAGTGGCGCAGCCCGGTGATGAAGTGATAGATGCCGCCGGTCTTATAGTGGCACCGGGACTTGTGGATGTACATGTTCACTTCAGGGATCCCGGCTTTACGGATAAGGAGGACATCCTTACAGGTGCAGCGGCAGCGGCTAAGGGAGGGTACACCTCGGTTGTCATGATGGGCAACACTAACCCTAAGTGCGATAATCCGGAGACTCTTGAATACATGCAGAAGAAGGCCTCCGAAACTCCCATTCATATATACGTTACCTGCAATGCAACCCTTGGAATGAAGGGCGAGGAGATCTCCGATATTGCGGGTCTTCATAAGGCCGGAGCGGTAGGAGTTACCGATGACGGACTTCCTATCATAGACCACGGCATTCTGACACAGGTGTTCCTTAAAGCGGCACAGTGCGGCATCCCCGTAAGCCTTCATGAAGAGGATCCTGCACTGATATCTGACAACGGCATAAACCGCGGCAAGGCTTCGGATCACTTCGGAATAGGCGGTTCTCCCGCAGAGGCAGAGGTTTCACTTATAAAGAGGGACCTTAACATTGCGGGCGGGACCGGTGCAAGAGTGGATATCCAGCATATCTCCACAGCGGGCGGAGTCGAAGCTGTAAGGGAGGCTAAGAAGAGGGGGCTTGATGTCCATGCCGAGGCAACTCCCCATCACTTCACCCTTACAGAGGATGCGGTCATAACCCATGGAACCAATGCCAAGATGAACCCGCCCTTAAGGACAGAAAGCGACAGACTTGCGGTTATAGAGGGACTTAAGGACGGCACCATCGATATGATCGCAACGGACCATGCTCCTCATACCAGCGAGGAGAAGTCGAGACCTCTCACCAAGGCACCCAGCGGGATCATCGGACTTGAAACGGCTCTTGCCCTCGGCATCACCGAGCTTGTGGAAAAGGATCATATGTCCATGATGGATCTGATAAGGCTTATGACCTATGGACCTTCACAGGTATATAATCTCGACGCCGGTTATATCGCAGAGGGCGGTCCTGCGGATATCATTCTGATAGATCCTGATGCAGAATGGACCGTTGAGGACAACTTCGCTTCCAAGGCACACAATACCCCCTTCATCGGATGGAGACTGAAGGGAATGAATAAAATGACAATAGCGTCAGGCAAAATAGTTTATAAGGCTGAGTGAACAGGATGAAAGCAAAGGTTACAGGAAAAGTGATATCCCAGAGCTGTATTGCTCCGGGTATCTATGATCTCAGGATAGAGACTGATCTGGCACAGGATGCACATGCCGGGCAGTTCGTGGGCGTGTTTACAAAGGATGCATCCACACTTCTTCCAAGACCCATCAGTATCTGCGGTGTGTCTGATGATAAGAAGAGCATAAGACTTGTGTACAGAGTAGCCGGAAAGGGAACGGATGAGTTCTCGGGACTTGAGGAAGGAGATGAAGTAAAGCTCCTGGGAGTCCTCGGAAACGGATACGATATAGAAAAGCTTTCTTCCATCCGTACTTCTGCACCCTCAAGGGTTCTGCTGCTTGGAGGAGGCATCGGTATACCTCCCATGCTGCAGCTTGCCAGGGAACTGAGTGCAGCAGGCGTAAAGGTGATCTCCGTAATGGGATACAGGGATGACAGAACATTCCTCCTGGATGAGTTCACCGCATATTCCGATACTTACGTGGCAACCGAGGACGGAAGCCTCGGAACAAAGGGTAATGTCCTTGATGCCGTCAGGGAAAACGGTATTGAATTCGACTGCATCTGTGCATGCGGTCCCATGCCTATGCTCCGTGCCATCAAGACTTTTGCCGGAGAAAAGAAGGCATTCATATCCCTCGAAGAGAGAATGGCGTGCGGAGTCGGTGCCTGTCTGGGGTGTGTCGTTAAGACCGGGGAGGTGAATCATCACTCCCATGTCAACAATGCAAGGATCTGTACGGACGGACCGGTATTCGAAGCTTCGGAGGTGGAGATATGATGAAGACTGAAGTTAACATAGCCGGTGTAACATTTAAGAATCCCGTCATGGAGGGTTCCGGAACATTCGGCTCCGGAATGGAATATTCGGAATTCGTCGATCTTAACAGACTGGGCGCTGTGGTCACCAAGGGCGTTGCCAATGTGCCCTGGCCCGGCAATCCCACACCGAGAGTATGTGAGGTGTACGGCGGAATGCTCAATGCCATAGGCCTCCAGAATCCGGGCATCGAAGTATTCTGTGAAAGAGATCTGCCCTTCCTGGCAAAATATGACACGAGAGTCATAGTCAATGTCTGCGGAAGATCCGTAGAGGATTATGTGGAGGTTGCGGAGAGACTTTCAGGTGAAGACAGAGTCGATATGCTGGAGATCAACGTATCCTGTCCCAATGTAAAAGAGGGTGCCATTGCTTTCGGAACAGACAGAAAGTGCCTTGAGAACATCACAAAAGAGATCAAGGCCCACACGAAGAAGCCCGTCATCATGAAGCTCACTCCCAATGTCACAAGCATCGCCGAGATGGCAATGGCAGCAGAGAGCGGCGGAGCGGATGCCATATCACTAATCAATACCATAACCGGTATGAAGATAGATATCGAGAGAAGGAGATTCGCTCTTGCCAATAAGACCGGAGGAATGAGCGGCCCCGCCATCAAGCCCATAGCCGTGAGGATGGTCTACCAGGCATCCCATGCGGTTAAGATACCCGTTATCGGAATGGGAGGCATAGCAACAGGCGAGGATGCCATCGAGTTCATGATGGCAGGTGCCACCGCCGTCAGTGTCGGAATGATGAACTTCGTCAATCCCTACGCCACCACAGACTGCATAAAGGGCATCGAAGATTACATGACCCGCCATGGAATAGAGGATATTAACGAAATCATAGGATGTGTATAATTTCTAAACTCCGTCTCTAAGCAGACGGAGTTTATTTTTTGTCTCTTGACAATACGTAATAATACGTATAGTTTATATAAATAAGGAGACGTTAAATGCCACTGACTTCCAAAGAAATGATAAGAAAACTAAAAAAGCACGGTTTTGAAATAGTTTCTCAAAACGGATCACATGTGAAACTTGTAAATCCTGATAACAATATTACTCTAATAGTTCCATATCACAGTAAGGAATTGAAGAAAGGGTTAGAGAGGGCAATATTAAAACAGGCGGGTTTAATGGAGGAGTGAAATGAAGAATTATTATTATCCTGCGATATTCCATCATGATGAAAATGGAGGATACTGGATATCGTTCCCTGATTTTCCGGAGTGTCTTACACAGGGGGATGATATGGATGATGCCTACAAAATGGCTGTAGATGCCATAGGCCTGTGTATAGATGAGAGATTGAAGAACCGGGAAGAATTGCCCGAAGCATCAAAACCATTTGATCTGATGGTTGAAAAAGATGATTTTTCATGTCTTATAGAATTTGATCTGCTGAATTACAGGCGTACTCATAATACAAGATCGGTGAAGAAAACTCTGAGTATACCTGAGTGGCTGAATGAGGCTGCCATCATGCAGAATATCAACTTTTCCCAGGTGCTTCAGGAAGCCCTAATGCAAAAAGTAGGCATGCTTTGATGATTGTATTTCCGATGGGCGGATGATAGAATTTTGTTAAGTAACTTAATAACTGCGGGAAACAGGACGATATAGTATTTACATAAACTGTTTCAGGGCAGTTTGTGTATCATGGATGATGGATGTCGCACTAAGCGCGGGAAGGTCCCGGATAACGGGAGCGGATCAAGCGGTGTGTGACGAAAGGAGAGAGTTTATGAATGTAAACGGAGTTACATCCTCTCAGGCTGCCGGTGCGTATGCGGCTTATACATCCCAGGTAAAGGCAAAAGAAGCCGAGAATACCACAGGTAAGAATGAAGAGGCTGCAGCGGTCTACGAGCCTTCACAGGAGGCGCAGACTGCAGACACAGTTAAGTCCTACAAGCCCAACACCGCTATCATCGATAAACTTAAGGCCGAAGCAGATGCCAGGACCGAGGGACTCCGCAATCTTGTGGAGAAGCTCCTGGGTCAGCAGGCTCAGAAGTTCGGAGAGGCAACCGATATATGGTCATTCCTTAAGAGTGGCGAGTATGAGGTTGATCCCGAGACCAAGGCTCAGGCCCAGAGAGATATCGCGGAAGACGGTTATTGGGGAGTCGAGAAGACAAGCGATCGTATAGTACAGTTTGCAACAGCTCTTACAGGCGGAGATCCGGACAAGCTTGACAGCATGATCGACGCATTTAAGAAGGGCTATGCGCAGGCTGAGAAGACTTGGGGAGGAGAGCTTCCCGAGATCTCAAAGAAGACCTATGACGCCGTCCTTGATAAATTCGATAAGTTAAAGACAGGCGAAACGGATCCTTCAAAATATCTCACAGAGTAATATCATCCATGAATACAAAAGGTTGCTCCCCACAAGGGGAGCAACTTTTAGGGTAAAATTATGATAACAGAACGCGCATATGCCAAGATAAATCTCTGTCTTGATGTTACGGGAAAGAGACCAAGCGGTTACCATGACGTAAGGATGATCATGCAGACCGTTGATATATATGACATTTTGTCATTGGAGAAAGCGGAAGAAGGGATCACCATCGATGTGGGCGGAAGTCCCCTTCCCATTGACGGGGATAACCTGATATATAAGGCGGCCCGGAAGATAATGGACAGATGCGGGATAAGCGGAGGTGTTTCGATCTCACTGGAAAAGCACATCCCCATCGCGGCCGGAATGGCGGGAGGAAGCTCCGATGCCGCAGCGACCTTAAGAGGAGTGAACAGACTGTATGAGTGCGGACTTACCTGTGACGAGCTTAGGGAAATAGGCGTTACCATAGGTGCTGATGTTCCGTATTGCATAGAGGGTGGCACGGTCCTGGCAGAGGGGATCGGTGAGGAACTTACATTCCTAAAGCCCCTTCCTGAATATGTCATAGCCGTGGCTAAGCCAAAACAGGGAGTTTCCACCGGGAATATCTATACCGCCCTGGATGAGATCTTCGATTCCATTGCCCATCCCGATGTGGACAAAATGCTGGGATGCATGAATACCTGCTCCGGAACTGGATTCCTCCGGTATCTGGGGAATGTTCTGGAATATGTCACAGAGCCTCTGTGCCCGGATGTGGAGAAGATCAAGGATGTCTTAAACAGTGCCGGTTCCCTGGGAACGCTTATGACAGGGAGCGGCCCGACAGTGTACGGCTTCTTTGAAGACAGGGAAAAAGCATCAGCTGCCATCGCTTCGGTGAGGGCTGCGGGACTTGCCTCCGATGATGAGAGCTTCGTCACTAAACTGGTCACTCCGGACTATTCCGAATGCTGAACCGTTATTGGGCATCCGGAATTCGTGGGTTCCGGATACCGATCACGCACAAGCCGTGAAGATATATGTCATGCATGAATCCGGTCCGGCAGTCATCACGGGTACTCACGGGTTCTTGACACCGATAAACGGATTGTACTAAAATCAGTACAATCCGTTTTACTTTGTATACATTTTCTGTATACAGGATTCAATGGACATATACATCTACGCATGACCTGCCTGATACGGGCGGGGATGATCATGATCCGGAGGTACATATATGCCGGCAGCCAAGGAAGAGGATTTCCTGCCATTAAGAGATTCAGTATATAACAAGCTACGCCAGGCCATACTCACAGGGGAGCTTCCCGCAGGTGAGAGGCTTATGGAAGTGCATCTTGGCGATAAGCTGGGAGTCAGCCGCACGCCCATAAGAGAGGCCATAAGGATGCTGGAGCTCGAGGGGCTTGTCACCATGATCCCCAGGAAGGGGGCCATGGTCTCACAGATCACGGAGAAGAACATGTCCGATGTTCTGGAGGTAAGACGTGCCCTTGATATCCTCTGTGTCCAGCTTGCCTGCGAGAGGATCACTCCCGAGGGGATCGATGAACTGAAGAAAGCCAGGGATGCCTTTGAAAAGGCTGTCGATACCAATGACAGCAGGCGCATAGCCCAGGCCGATGTTGAGTTCCACAATGTGATAATCAGGGCCACGGGTAATGACAGGCTTATAAGTCTGGAGGATTCCCTTTCCCTTCCCATGTACAGATACAGATATGAATATATCAAGGATTCCTCAGGGCACGGCAATCTGGTGAAGGAGCACCGGGGCATTGTAAATGCCATCGAAAAGAGAAACGCTGAAGCCGCTGCCGAGGCGGCAGGCGAGCATATAGATAACCAGCGCAGATCCATCATCCGCCAGATCAGACTGGACCGGGAGGAGGAGAGCATGAACGCCCTCTACGGAAAGCGAAGATGAGACAAAATAAAAACCCCCGTAAAGGGGGTTTTTGTATGTCGGTATTAACATGCCTTTTATTTGATGGGCTTTGCTCCGGCCTTCTCCTGAAGCTTGTCCACCCACTTGCGAAGGCCCTTTTTCTCGACCTTCTCGGCAGCTGTGGTCTTGCCGTGGAGTCCCTTGACCTCGAGGATGTAGATGCCGCTGACGGCAGCCTTTACTTCCTTCTTGACCGGAACATCGTCGAAGATCTTCTCTTCGCAGATAAGTGACATGATCTGGGGTCCGATCTTGGCCTTGACTATGGGCATCTTGGAACCTCTGAGAGCCTTGGGTGTCTGATCGATAACGGCCTGGGGAAGTCCTGCGTCCCTGATCTTCATTCTCTTTTTATCGATGATCAGCATGGAGACATACTGCTTGTTGGCCTGAAGCATTGCATTGTTCTCTTCCTGCCTCTTCTGCATCTTCTTGCCCGCAAAATACAGAACCACCAGGATGGCGATCATCACCACCAGTACCACTATTGCAACTATTGCGCCTGTACTCATAATATACCTCTCTTAAAAAGGCAGCCCCGCATCTGATGACGCCTGCTGCTCCGTGATCACAAATCTCAATCGTTCCTAATATAGCAAAGAAAGGCATCGGTTTCAATATTTTGTTTGTACACATTCCTCATGAGTGGTACAATTGCGTTTGATATGCTGATTTTTAACATTATTTTATGAAAGAGAAATTTATGAAGAAGAATAACAGAGTTAAAATACTGATCCCTGCACTTGCGGGGATTATGATGCTTTCCGCCTGCGGCGGTGATGCCAATGTGCATACAGATCCGGCTACCATCGCACAGCTTCAGGGACAGAGCGTTTCCGGAAACTCTCTGATCGGCAATGATACAGTCACCATTCTCGATTATGATATGACCCAGTATGTGAAGGTGGGAGATTACCGTAATCTCGATGTTGTCTACAGCGAGACAGAGATCACTGATGACATAGTTGATTACGCATATCTGAATTTCCTCAGTGATTATGCAGAGGCTGTCGATCCTTCATATTATGAGACGGAAAGAGAGGTAAGGGACGGAGATGTCGTAAGCCTTGATTTCTGCGGCAAGAAGGACGGAGAGGCATTCCAGGGCGGTACCGCAACCGGATATATCCTCGAGATCGGTTCCGGCACATTTATTCCCGGATTCGAAGAGGGACTCATCGGAGTCATGCCCGGAGAAGAGGTTGACCTTGACCTTACCTTCCCTGAGAATTACCAGAGTGCCGAGCTTGCAGGTCAGGCAGTTGTGTTCACCTGCACTGTTCAGGGTATAGTGACCATCGACTCAATACTTGCAACGGCCAATGATAATCTTGAGCCCGGACAGAACCCCATTAAAACCGAAGAGGATCTCAGGGACCTGTGCAGGACCGAACTTTTAAAGCAGGCTGCTGACTATGCGATGCAGGATCTTGAGTCACAGATCCTCAATGCCCTTCCCGCACTTGTAACAGAGCTGCAGGAAATGCCTGCCGATCTTAAGACTTCCTACGATGATCTCACCTTGCAGTCCATAACCAATATGGCAGCTACATATTACGGAATGGATCCGGAGACGCTTCTTTCCTATAACGGAATGACGGTTGACGATTATATCGCCATGTACAGCTATCCCCAGCTCCTCAGTGATGCCGCACTTTACTGCATAGCTGCGGAAAACGGAATGCTTCCCACCGAGGAGGAATATGCTCAGATGATGAGCGACTACATCGCAGAGAGCGGAATGTCACAGGATCTGGTTTTTGCCGAGCTCTCGGAGGAGCAGTACAGAGTCTACTTCCTTGAAGAGAAGGTCATGGATTATCTCAAGGAATTATATGTTAAAAAATAATGCTTGACCCTTCCCCAGGGGCATGCTTAATATTTTAGAAAAATGATCACAGTGATAAAGTTTATCGCAAGAGGTTAGATTTATGAAACTTACAGAGATCAGAGATTTATACAAGGATACAGAGTCTTTTATCGGCAAGGAGATCACGGTCGGAGGCTGGATCCGCACAAACAGGGATTCCAAGACCTTCGGATTTATCGTGCTCAGCGACGGAACCGATTTCAGAACCCTTCAGGTGGTGTACGGGGACCAGATCTCCAACTTCGATGAAGTGGCTCATTTCGGAGTGGGAACCGCCGTTGTGGCAACAGGTGAGATCGTGGCTACTCCCAATGCAAAGCAGCCCTTCGAGATGCAGGCTAAGGAGGTCGTCCTTGAGGGATCTTCACCCTCCGATTATCCTCTTCAGCCCAAGCGTCATACACTTGAGTATCTCCGCACCATGACCCACTTAAGAGCACGTACCAATACCTTCCAGGCAGTGTTCAGGGTAAGGAGTGTCATCGCATTTGCGATCCACAGCTTCTTCCAGGAGAGAGGCTTCGTATACGTACACAGCCCCATCATCACCGGAAGCGACTGCGAAGGTGCCGGAGAGATGTTCCAGGTTACCACTCTTGACCTCAACAACCTTCCCAGAACTGAGGACGGAAAGGTTGACTATTCCAAGGATTTCTTCGGAAAGCCCACCAACCTCACCGTATCCGGACAGCTCGATGTAGAGACCTATGCCTTTGCCTTCAAGAAGGTATATACCTTCGGTCCCACATTCCGTGCGGAGAATTCCAATACCACCCGCCATGCAGCGGAGTTCTGGATGATCGAGCCCGAGATAGCATTTGCAGAGCTTTCCGACAACATGGAGATCGCAGAGGATATGCTCAAGTATGTCATCAGATATACCCTTGAGCACGCTCCCGAAGAGATGGCTTTCTTCAACCAGTTCATAGACAAGGGACTCCTGGAGAGACTTGAGCATGTTGCTAATTCCGAATTCGGAAGAGTTACCTATACCGAGGCGATAAAGCTCCTTGAAGAGCACAACGATAAGTTCGACTACAAGGTAAGCTGGGGATGCGATCTCCAGACCGAGCACGAGAGATATCTCACCGAGGAGA
The DNA here is from genome assembly GCA_902761225.1 of uncultured Lachnospiraceae bacterium. Taxonomy (GTDB): domain Bacteria; phylum Bacillota; class Clostridia; order Lachnospirales; family Lachnospiraceae; genus AC2028. The sequence goes on from CACWJQ010000032.1 coordinate 12,926, forward strand.
TCTTCAAGCGCCCCGTATTCGTTACCGATTATCCTAAGGAGATCAAGGCCTTCTACATGAAGCAGAACCCCGACGGCAAGACCGTGGCTGCCATGGACTGCCTTGTACCCGGTATCGGAGAGATCATCGGAGGAAGCGAGAGAGAGGCTGACCTTGCAAAGCTTGAAGCCCGTATGGATGAACTCGGACTTAATAAGGAAGATTACGAATTCTACCTTGACCTTCGCCGCTACGGCTCAGCACGTCATTCGGGATTCGGCCTTGGCTTTGAAAGATGCGTGATGTATCTCACCGGAATGGGCAATATCCGCGATGTCCTTCCTTTCCCCAGAACCGTAGGCAACTGCGAACTCTGATGTAATGTGATCAAAGCCATATGTCTGTCGCCCCGGCGCGAAGATGACATATGGCTTTTTATTTTTGAACATATATTTATAAAAAAAGTGTAAAGTTTTAATAACTGCACTCCGATAAAGTAAGTGTAAGGTGTGAAAAGCCTTACAATACGTGGAAAAAGGAGGCAAAAACCCAATGCGTATAGAGAGTTATTCACAGATCCAGAGCCTGTACCAGACTTCAAGGGTCTCGAATACCCCTAAAGCAAAGACCGCACCTGTGGGAACTGACAGAGTATCCATAAGCAGTATAGGCAAGGACATGAAGACTGCCAAGGATGCACTTAAGGCATCACCGGATGTAAGGCCCGAGCTTGTGGATTCGGTCCGCTCGAGAGTCCAGGACGGCACATACAGTGTCAGCGCTGAGAGCTTTGCTGACAAGTTACTTAAGAAATATCAGGAATTGGGGTAAAGCGTGGCTAGTCTCGTAGAAAATCTTATTACCGTACTTTCGGAAGAATGCGATGAATATGATATCATTCTCGGACTGGCGCGCTCCAAGACCCCGGTCATCGTGGCAGGCAACCTCGATGAACTTTCAAGGATCACGGAAGATGAACAGTCGCATGCCGACAGGCTGCAGAACCTCGATAACAGGAGGTCCAAGGTTACTGCCGACATAGCGAATGTTATAAACAGGGACGTTAATGACTTGAAGCTTAATATACTTATCGGCTTGCTGGACAGGACTCCTGCAGAGCAGAAGAGGCTGTCCGAGGTTTATGACAGGCTTAAGACCGTAGTACATGAACTGGCAAGAGTCAACGATCAGAACAGCGAACTCCTGAAGAGTTCCCTCGAAATGGTTGAGTTCGAGCTCAATCTTCTCAATTCACTCAAGGCCGCTCCGGAAACGGCTAACTATTCGAGGAACAGCTACACCGGAGGTACCCTCGGAGTTACAAGATCAGGCTTTGACGCAAAACAATAGGAGAGATCAATATGTCCCTGTGGAGTGACCTTTCCCTGGGTGTCACGGGACTTCAGGCCAGCACCAATGCGTTAAATACCGTTGCGCACAACATCACCAATGCTGATACTGAAGGATATACCAGACAGCAGGTAGAATTAGACGACAGAAAGTACATAACGGTCTCCAAGACGGCGAGCTCTATTTCATATCAGCAGACCGGACTTGGAGTTTATTATTCCAATGCCAAGCAGGTCAGGGATTATTTCCTTGACAAAACATACCGCACCGAGCTTGGAAGACAGGATTTCTATGAGGTTTCCAAGAGTACCCTCAATGAGATCGAGGATCTTCTCGGTGAGCTTAACGGTGCTTCATTCCAGGAATCCATGTCCGACCTCTGGACCGCAGTTCAGGAGCTGACCAAGGATCCCTGTAATTCTGTTACACAGGGCACCCTTGTAAGCGAGGCCTCGGAATTTCTTGACAGGGCAAAGAGCGTATACAAGGATCTTGCCGGCTATCAGGACAATATCAACTATCAGGTACTTCAGGATGTCAAGACCATCAATGCGTATGGAAGACAGATCCTGGAGCTTAATTCCACCATTCAGAAAATAGAACTTGGAAACGAGAAGGCGAACGACTTCAGGGACCAGAGAAATCTGATCCTTGATAAGCTGTCGTCTCTTTGTAATATATCCTATAAAGAAGACCAGTATGGCTCTGTTGCCGTACAGATCGAGGGCGAGGACTTCGTAAAGGGCTCCCTGTGCTATGAGATGTGGATAGACATCGATTCACAGACAGGCTTCTACACCCCTTACTGGCCCCAGAATTCCAACTATTCTGTCATTCCCGGCGGAGATCCCAGGAATACGGATGATACCATCTTTTCAACAGACGGTAAGAAAGGCGACCGCCAGTACCGTATAGATTCCGCTAAGGTATTCGATCTTAGCAAGCCCATCTCTTCCGAGACCGGCACCGATATCGGAAAGCTGAGAAGCCTTCTCTATGCAAGGGGAGATCACAGGGCAGATTATACGGATATCAGCCATTACGACAAGATCAAGGATTCCGTTCTGATGAACGTTCAGGCAGAGTTCGACCAGCTTGTTCACAATGTGATGACCGGTGTAAACGGGGTGCTGGAGCAGGCAGCAGGCGTTAAGACCGTTAGTGCAGACTCTGCAGATCCTGCAGACCTGGCTGTTTTCAACCAGCTTAAGGCAATGGACCAGGCAGAGGGCAAGTGGTACGACGGCAAGGAATATAAGATATACAGGGATGTGGACGACGGACGTAATTATATGGAAAGTGCCGACGGATCACCCCTTCAGCTCTTTGAGAAGAGTACCACCGACGGATATACAAGAATGGATCTTGGGGGCAGCTCCTACTGGGTTTACAACGAAGAGGAGATCCCCAGGTACAATAACCGCGGACAGGTCATCGATTCTACCGGCAATATAGTGGATCCCGACCGTCTCACACAGCTTAAGTACAGTCTGTATTCCATCACCAATACCCGCGTTAACCAGAAGCTCCTTCAGACCCCGTCGCTCCTTGGATTCAGACTTCCCGACGGTTCAGAGGATGTGGCTACGATGGATGCGCTGAAGAGGGTATTCAGTGAGGAAAAGTACAGACTCAATCCCGATGTGATCAAGAGAGTCAACCTGGCGGATTACTACAGTGACCTGGTAGCCCAGGTATCCAACTCAGGATATATGTTTAACAGCATATATGAGAATCAGGCCAAGACAGTTTCGGCGGCAGAAAGTGCCAAGGATCAGGTTGAGGCGGTCTCATCGGATGAGGAACTCAGCAATATGATCAAGTTCCAGAGTGCATACAATGCTTCATCAAGATTCATCAACGTGGTGGATGAGATGATGGAACACCTTATAACAGCCCTTGCATGACAGGATTTTTAACGGGGAGACCTTAAGTCTCCCCTTATTTTTACCGATATATTAGGTGTATTGGAGGAATTCTATGAGTTCACAATTTTTCGGTCTGAATATCGCATATTCCGGATTGCTTGCAGCTAATGCCAATCTGAACACCACCGCCAACAATATATCTAATGTACAGACTGAAGGGTACAGCAGACAGGCCGTCGATACACAGGCAGCCTTTCCCATACGTACCTTTGAGGCATACGGCTGTGCCGGCGCGGGCGTCGATACACTTTCCGTAGAGCGTATCAGGGACGGATTCTACGACCAGAAGTACTGGAACAACAATTCCAAGCTGGGCGAGTACAATATGAAGCAGTACTACATGAGAGAATTCGAGGACTACTTCTATGATACCGGCACCAACGGCGGATTTGCACAGATCTATGACAAGCTGATGATCACAGCACTCGAAGAGATCATGAAGGATCCCGGCTCCTCCAACGCAAAGAGCCAGTTCGTGGGATTTGCGGGACAGCTTACAGATTATTTTAACCAGGTATCCGGTAATATCCAGAACATTCAGAAGGATGTTAACTCGGAGATCAAGGTAAAAATCGATGACATCAACTCCATCGCAGGAGAGATAGCCACCCTGAATGAGCAGATAACCACCATCGAGATGGGCGGACAGAAGGCTAATGAGCTCAGGGACAGAAGAGATCTTCTGGTGGACAGGCTTTCAGAGATAGTGGATGTAAAGACAGAAGAGTTTCCTGTCTATGACAAGAACGATATGACAAGAGAAACCGGTGCCTACAGGTTCGTCGTCAAGATCGCAGGAGGGCAGCCTCTTGTAGATGCCAATGAGCACAACGATCTTGTGTGCGTGGCACGTGAGGATTATGAGAAGGTCAACATGACCGATGTGAACGGACTCTACGATGTGTACTGGGAGAACGGAGAGAAGTTCAGACTCAGCAATGCAAGCCTCGGCGGAGAACTCAGGGGACTTATCGAGATCAGGGACGGTAATAACGGGGAGTACTTCAACGGAACCGTAACAGAGACCGCGGTAAACGGATACACGGACAGTGAAGGCGGACTTCACGATACGGTAACGGTTCAGGTAAAGGATGAGTTCCTTACCGATCTGAATAAGAACAACATGTCCGACCAGGGCGGCATCATCAATCTCGGCAACACCGAATATTACTATGATTCATGGTCCTATAATGTAGATATAGACGCTGCAGGCAATGCGACCTACACATATAAGTTCGTACTCAGTAATGATACCGAACTGAACGGCAGACACGTGACGAATGACCGTGTCGGCAAGCCCGCTAAGATAGGCGAGAACATCGATTATGAAGGTGTTCCCTACTATATGGGACAGCTCAATGAATGGGTCAGGACCTTCGCACAGAAGTTCAATGATATCCTTAAGAAGGGCGATGACAATACCGGTACCATAATGTTCACCGGCAACATGAAGACCGAGGATGACCAGTATCTCTATCCTGAACAGAATGCGGACGGATGGAGGAACGATACACTTCTCAGGGCGTATAACTCCAGAAATCCTCAGGAAAGAGAGACTACATGGGGACAGTCGGTGTCGGTCGATGTATCCGATGACAGCTATTATAAGCTCACCGCTGAGAATTTCTCGATCCTTACCGCCATGGTCAACGATCCGACCCTTATGACCAATAAGTTCAAAAAGGGCGACGGAGTCGAGCAGAATGATCTGATCGAAAGCCTTAAGAATATGACCGGTGAGAAGGATCCCCTTTCCTTCAGAGGAAGTAACCCCTCAGCGTTCCTTGAAGGAGTGCTCTCGGATGTGGCACTGAACGCAGCAAGTGCCAATACGGGAGTTGCAAGCTATGAATCGGTACAGCAGGCCATCGGAAATGTAAGACTTTCTGTTTCCGGAGTGGATGAAGACGAAGAGGCCGTGAACCTTGTGAAGTTCCAGAATGCTTACAACCTTTCATCCAAGATGATCTCCGTATTCCAGGAGATATACAGAAGGCTCATACTTGAGACGGGTGTATAAATAAAGCCCCAAATGCAATGACCATAATAAAATAGATATCGGGAAGGAACCCGGTATGTTCAGGACATGGATGTCTGCATCTTACGGTATCTTCCGGGAAGTATGACACCCGGAGGAAGATACCGGCGGAAAACCGCAGGAGGCAGATATGCGTATCACCAATAAGATAATGCAGAGGAACAACCTCTCCAATATCAATACCAACAAGATTCTCGAAGACAAACTCACCGGTCAGCTTTCATCCGAAAAGAAGATCATAAGACCTTCAGACGACCCTGTCATTGCGATCAGGGCTCTTCGTCTGCGCAGCAATGTGACAGAGGTTACACAGTACTATTCCAAGAACATCCCCGACGCCGAGAGCTGGCTCAAGGTTACAGAGGATGCTCTTTCTTCGCTTTCATCCATCATCACATCATGCCAGAATGACTGTACCAAAGCTGCAAACGGCGACCTTACAAGCTCCGACAGGAATACCATTATCGAAGAGCTCAAGGCCTTCGCAAGTGAGATCTATAAGACCGGCGATGCTGACTATGCGGGAAGATATGTTTTCACCGGATACAGGACGGATACATCTCTTTCATTCCAGAAGCAGACTGATATGAGATACCAGCTCACAGAGCAGCTGAACCGCACCAATATCGACACCGTTACCCATGTGAACATGGGAGAGGTCGCAACCTGGACAGCAGCCAACTATTCGGACGGTAATCACTCCGGAATAGTGGAGCAGCAGATCACCGAATCTACCTGCTACCGTTTCAGGCTTTCATATGACAATCTGGATGCTGCAGCCGATTATCGTGACGACATGCTCTCTGCAGAGCCGGTGATCCAGTATTATGATGCGTCCGGTACCCTCCAGACCATAAACGGCATGACCGAGATGAAATCCACCGATGTTCCGGATCCTTATTCACAGGTCGGCGATGACTCTGTGATCTATGTTCCTGATACCGGAGAGATCCTCCTTGGAGCTAATGTATACAATACTCTGATGGGAACCAAGGACGACGCCACCACCGGAGATACGGACGAATCTCAGATCCTTATCACCTACCAGAAGACAGAATTTACGGCAGATGACCTCCGCCCCCAGCATTTCTTCAGCAGCGCCTCCATGGAGGGAACGAGAAACGCATCAGGCGTATTTGAGGTAGATGAAAGTACAAAATTAAGGTATAATGAAGATTACCTTGATACCACACTCGAGAGACAGGCAATAGAGTATGATGTGGGCTTCAATACCACCATCAGAGTCAACTCTACAGCCGATGAGTGTTTCAAGCTCGGCATCGGAAGAGAGATAGACGATCTCGTTAATGCAATGCAGTCTGTAGTGAACCTTGAGACCACCATCTCCGATATGGAGAAGAAGATCGCATCCACCACAAATGCAGCCGATCTTGAGATGCTGAAGAACCAGCTCGATGCAGCCAACAAGGCATTCACTTACCAGAAGGATATCGCACAGAAGAGATTCGAGAGAGGCATCACTGCAATGCAGGGCTTCCTCAACGATACCAGCCTTGCGATAACCAATAACGGAACCAGATCTTCCAAGCTCGCTCTTATAGAGGCAAGGCTTCAGAACCAGAAGACCACCTTTGAGACCCTTCAGAGTGAGAATGAAGACATAGATATCACCGAAGTAGCAATAGGACTTGAGAGCGCAAGCACCACTTATGAGGCGGCACTCATGGCAACGAGCAAGATAATGCAGAATACACTGCTGAATTATCTGTAACGAAAGGAGACCATATGTTTATCAAGACCAGGATTTTCGGAGATGTAGAGATCAGTGATGATAAGATTATTACCTTTGATGACGGCATCATAGGATTTCCCGAACTTAAGCATTTTGCGATAATGCATGATGAGGAGAAGGGATCCGATGCCGGTATCAAGTATTTCCAGTCTGTTGAGGAGCCCGGATTTGCAATGCCCGTCATGGATCCTCTGATGGTATGTGAGAATTACAATCCTCAGGTTAACGATGAGCTCCTTGCACCCCTTGGAGAGCTTAAGGATGATAATATCATTGTCCTCGTTACAGTAACCGTTCCCACGGATCTGACCAAGATGACCGTAAATCTTCAGGGCCCCATCATCATCAATGCCGATGAGAAGAAGGGTGCACAGATCATTGTTGAAGGTAATGATTATCCTGTCAGATTCCCCATTTATGACATTCTTAAATCGAGAAAGGAGGGCTGACAGGTATGCTTGCTCTTTCCCGCAAAAAAGGAGAGGCACTGGTCATCAGCAACAACATTGAGGTGACTATCCTCGAGATCAAGGGAGACCAGGTCAAGGTCGGTATCACCGCTCCCAGAGAGGTGCCGGTTTATCGTAAGGAGATATATCTCCAGATCCAGGATTCCAACAAGGCTGCGACCGATGTATCCGGCATGGATGCACTCAAGGATCTCTTAGGTTAAGACATACTTATAGGGCGGTCTTATGACCGCCCTGTTTTCTTGACAAAAGCGCATATTACCGATAAAATGACTACTTGCACATATGTGCCTGATAGTAAATTCATTAACTCTTTTTCAGGACAGAAAGGGGGACTTACAGTCAATGGAAGATACTAATAAAATTACCAGAGAGGGACTCATTCAGTACGAGGATGAGCTTCATGATCTTAAGGTAAACCGCCGTCAGGAGATCGCTCAGAAGATCAAGGAAGCCCGCGAGCAGGGAGACCTTTCCGAGAATGCAGAATATGATGCAGCCAAGGATGAGCAGGGCAGGATCGAGGACCGTATTGCAGAGCTCGAGGAGCTCCTCAAGAATGCAGAGATCATCCCCGGAACCTTCGTTAAGGTTAAGGATGTCGAGACCGGCGAAGTGATCGACTATAAGATCGTAGGTTCTGCTCAGGCAGATTCTCTCAACAACATGATCTCAGACGAAAGCCCTGTTGGCCGTGCTCTTAAGGACAGCAAGAAGGGTGAGACTGTTAAGGTTGAGACTCCTGCAGGAGTACTGCAGTACAAGGTTAAGGAAATTTGGAAGGACTAAGGTAATAAAGTGGCAGACGTAAATCAGCAGAAAGCAAATAATGCTCCTCAGGAGGATGTGGGACAGCTCCTTAAGGTCAGAAGGCAAAAGCTCGCAGACCTGCAGGAAGCCGGCAGAGATCCCTTCGTCATAACCAAGTTCGATCAGACTCATCACACCGATGAAGTGATCAGCCTCTATGAAGAGCGTGAAAAAGAGATCCTTAAAGATTATGAAGAGCCTGTTCTCACAGAGCCTGCAGAAGGTGCGGATAATGAGACCATCTCTGCATACCGTCAGGCTAAGAAGGAAGCATATAACAAGCGCAGAGCTCTCCTTGATGCATCACCCATCACTGTTTCGATCGCAGGAAGGATGCTTTTTAAGAGAGTAATGGGCAAGGCTTCATTTGCCAATATCCAGGATCTCAAAGGAAGAGTGCAGATCTATGTATCTCAGGATGCACTCGGCGAGGAATCCTATGCTGATTTCAAGAAGTCTGATATAGGCGATATTTTCGGAGTTGAGGGATATGTATTCAGGACCATGACAGGAGAGATCTCTGTTCATGCGACCAAAATGGTTCTTCTGTCGAAGAGCCTTCAGATACTTCCCGAGAAATTCCACGGACTTACAGATACAGATACCAGATACAGACAGAGATATGTCGATCTCATCATGAATCCTGAGGTTAAGGATACCTTCGTCAAGAGATCCGCTATTCTCAAAGAGATCAGGAACTTCCTCGATGGAAGAAAGTTCATGGAGGTAGAGACTCCGACTCTCGTATCAAACGCCGGAGGTGCTGCTGCAAGACCCTTCGAGACTCACTACAACGCACTCGATGAGGATGTAAAGTTAAGAATATCTCTTGAACTTTATCTCAAGAGACTCATTGTAGGAGGACTTGAGAGAGTATACGAGATTGGAAGAGTGTACAGGAACGAGGGCGTCGATACCAGACATAATCCTGAGTTCACACTCATGGAGCTCTATCAGGCTTATACCGATTACTACGGAATGATGGAGCTTACCGAGTCCATGTTTAGGGTTGTTGCGGAGAAGGTTCTCGGAACTACCAAGATCAATTATCAGGGAACCGAGATCGACCTGGGACAGCCTTTCGCAAGGCTTACCATGAATGAGGCGATCAAGAAGTATGCAGGCATCGACTTCGATACTGTTGAGAGTGATGAAGTTGCCAAGGCTCTTGCAAAGGAACATAATATAGAATTCGAGGATCGTCACAAGAAGGGTGATATCATTAATCTCTTCTTCGAGGAGTACTGTGAGAAGGAGCTGATCCAGCCGACATTTATCATGGATCATCCCATCGAGATCTCACCTCTTACCAAGAAGAAGCCCACCGATCCTACCAAGGTAGAGCGTTTCGAGCTTTTCATCAACACCTGGGAAATGTGCAATGCATACTCCGAGCTCAACGATCCCATCGATCAGAGAGAAAGATTCGCGGCACAGGATGCACTTGCAGACCAGGGCGACGAAGAGGCACAGCACACGGATGAGGACTTCCTCAATGCTCTCGAGATCGGTATGCCTCCCACGGGCGGAATCGGATACGGAATTGACAGACTTGTCATGTTGCTTACAGATTCGCCGTCAATAAGAGATGTACTTTTGTTCCCGAC
>CACWJQ010000033.1 GCA_902761225.1 uncultured Lachnospiraceae bacterium
AAAGGACAGGGAAAACAGGATCGATTATGATATCTGTGCAACTCCCATTAAGAGATGGCAGATTATCCTTTCGTACTTCGTCTCAGCATCATGCTGCGCATGTATCATGACAGGGCTTATACTTACAGCCGGACTTACAATACTTGGATTTAACGGAGGGATACCGCTTTCTGCAGAGGACGTTATCAAGGCCTACGGAATGGTATTTATCGGGGCGGTTTCCGCAACGGCATTCTTTATGACATTCATCGTATTTTTCAGATCCACCCAGAGCTCAAGTGCCTTTTTCGGGATCATCTCGGCTGCTTCGGGATTTGTCATTGGTGCATATATCCCGATCTCCCAGTTTTCGAAGAGCGTACAGACTGTCTGTAATCTTTTCCCTGCAAGCCATGTGACCGTTGTGGTCAGAAATATTCTGATGCGCGGCGTGCTGGAGAATTTCGACAGATCAATGGGTGGCCTTGATAACGGTCTTTTTACGGAAGCAATAAAAGACAGCTTCTCGTTTAATTCCATGATGTTTGGTGATAAACTGAGTGTCGGACAGAGCCTTATTTATATCGCAGGCGTGTGTATTGTATGCATGATAGTAATGATCCTGGTCTATTCGAAAACTTACAAGAGAAAGTGAGAAACAGGGGGCCGTCTCGGCGTTTCAGGAAAACAGCGTGACGGGCTGTATGTTTCACCGGAGGCAGAAGAAAATGCATTATTCAAGTAAAGCACTTAAAACATTTTTCATCATGGTCATATGTCTTTCGGTAATTGCGGAAGGCGTGATCATCGCGGGCGGAGTGGAGATCTTTTATCTGATCCTTATGTGGATCCCCGCGATATCTGCCATCGTGGCAGGGAATATCATACTGAAGGAGAAAGCAGATGAGGAGAATAAGGAGAAGCTCCATACACTTCTTGGGATAAAAAAGAGTAAGCTGAAATATATCCTTGCAGGTGTCCTCATACCTTTTGTATATCTGCTGATCCCATATATTATTTACTGGCTCATGCATCCTGAGAATTTCGGATACACCGGTGTGGCATTCGGAGTGGTCCTGAAGGATCTGCTTCCTGTTACCGTAATAGGCATATTTGTCGGCATACCTTCAGCCATAGGAGAGGAGATCGGATGGAGAGGCTTCATGCTTCCTGCTCTTTGCGAAAGACTCGGTGAAGTGAAAACTCTTTTTGTAACCGGTCTTATCTGGGCTGCATGGCATCTGCCCCTTCTTGCATTCGGTGATTATATGGAGGGAGCGCCGGTATGGTTCAAACTTCCGGCATTTGTCCTGTGCATTGTCCCTGTGGGTATCATCGCAGGATATCTGACATACAAGAGTAAGAGCATCTGGCCGGCAACATTCCTGCATGGAGCACATAACAATTTTGACCAGATGGTATTTGATGTTATCACCATCGGAGATGACAAGAAATACTTTGTAAGTGAAACAGGTATCTTTACCATCATCTGTGCCTGGATCATAGCGACAGCGATCTTATTCATAATGAGACGTGAGAAGCAGAGCGCTGACTTGCAGGCAACTTGAGATCTGCCTTGTGGCGCAGAATGACTGACAGTGAGAGCTGATGGGGACTGACGGTAAAAAGTGACTGGGACTGTCTGTGAAAAAAGCATGATGAAAACATGGACTGATATGTGTTAACATATCCGTATGAAAGATAATTTTGAAAGATTCGACATGACGGCTCCTCCGATGCGTACTAAGTGGTATTTAAGACCCCTTACTTATCTTCTCAGCGCACCGGATGTAAAAAAGCATAAATGTATCATTACCAAAACAGGCACGGAGGGACTTAAACCACCCTTCGTGCTTTTGTGCAATCATAATGCATTTATGGACTTCAAGGTTGCCACAAAGGCCATATTTCCCTGGAGGGCGAATTATGTTGTGGCAATAGATGGTTTCATCGGAAGGGAGAAGCTTCTCCGTGATGTGGGCTGTATATGCAAGAGGAAGTTCACCAATGATACGACTCTTATCAGACAGCTGGTCAGGACAGTTAAAAACGGTGATGTAGCTGTCATATATCCCGAAGCCAGATATTCTCTCTGCGGGACCACTGCGGTTCTTCCGGCTTCGCTTGGAAAGCTCTGTAAGCTTCTCGGAGTTCCGGTGGTTACGCTTATATGTCACGGACATCACGTTAATTCACCCTTCTGGAATCTTCATGACAGGGGAGTAAAGCCTACGGAAGCAGAGTTTTCACTGCTGTATTCGGCAGAAAGTCTTAAGAGCGCATCACCTGAAGAGATCAACAAAAACATCGCAGAAGCGTTTCAGTATGACGATTTTGCATGGCAGAAGGAGCGCGGCATAAGGATCACATATAAGGGACGCGCGGAGGGGCTCCATAAGGTTCTGTATCAGTGTCCCGCCTGTAAGACCGAGTATAAGATGTCTTCTGAGGGAACAATCCTTAAATGTAATGCCTGCGGTAAAGAATGGAACATGACAGAACTCGGTGAACTTGAGGCTGCAAAAGGAGAAACAGAGTTTTCCCATATACCTGACTGGTATGAATGGGAACGCTCCAATGTAAGAGCAGAGGTTTTGGCCGGCACATATTCCACAGGAGAGCTTCCTGTCAGGGTGGACTCACTTCCGAATGCAAAAAGGTTCATCCCGCTGGGGAAGGGCACAATGATCCATGACATGAACGGATTCAGGGTCAGGGTGACGGATAAGGATGGGGATGTACATGAGATGGTCAAGACTGTACCCTCCATGTATTCCTGCCATATCGAATATGAATATCTGGGAAAGCACGGGGACTGTGTTGATCTCAACACGCTGACGGATACCTGGTATACGTATCCTGATCCTGAAAAATGCGAATTTGCGGTAACCAAGATGGCACTGGCGACTGAAGAGCTGTATTACGCTCTGAGACCGGGTGAGAGATAGGAGGCCAAGGAATGGAAATCTGGGATCTGTATGACAGAGACGGAAATCGGACCGGAGAGACCTGGGAAAGAAAGTTTATGGGTTATAAGTCCATACCTGAAGGCAGATATCATCTTGTGGTTGATATATTGGTAAAGCATAAGGACGGCTCATATCTTATCATGAAGAGGGATGAATGCAAGGATGTCTATCCGGGGTACTGGGAAGCCAGTGCGGGAGGCTCTGCATTATCCGGTGAAGAGCCCTTCGAAGCTGCACAGAGGGAGCTCTTTGAGGAGACGGGACTGAAGGGCTATGATTATGAACTCATAAATGTGTCCTTCAGTGACAGAAGTCACAGTATGTTCTACTCATATGTGTGTGAGACCGATCAGGACAAGGATTCAATAATCCTGCAGGAGGGTGAGACCACTGCATATAAATGGGTGGATGCTGCCGGGCTGCTTGAATACGTTGATTCTGATACTTCCATAAAAACCCATAATGAACGAAACAGAAAGTATCTGGACAGATTAAGACAGACAGTGAACTAAATTAAAGTTTCAGAGGGTGATGAGGACGTGAAACAGAAGTTTTTCAACAACAAAATATGCTATGCATATATCCTGGCATACCTGTTATGTGTAGCGCTTGATATCCTTTATCTTGTGAAGTGGATGGGGTACGGTGAAACGGGTTCGGCCATGGCGCTGTTCCTTCCGCTTATGATCGTTCATCTGGTGTTTCCCATACTTGCCATTGTCTGGAGGAAAAAAGAGAAAGCTCCTGCAGCGAGCTTCATCCTTTTGTTTGTTCTGGGTTTATTTGCGATATTTTCAATAACGACTGCCCATACCATGACGGAATATGTATATAAGAGCAAAAACGGTACATATGACAAGACCATAGATGATTTCAAGAGCAGAGCGACATTGAATGTCTCGTCGGAGAGTCTTTCGGATGGAAGATGGAACAGCAGCATAACAAATACTGCTGATGGTATGAATCTTTCTCCCCAGCTTTCCTTCGATCCTGTGGACGGAGCAGCCTATTACGTCATTTACATGGTTGATGAATCTGCGAACAGCTGGGTTCACTGGTATGCTGAGGTTTCGGATACTTTCCTGGACGAGGGAGAAAATCCCGGACAGTACATAGGTCCTTATCCCCCCGAAGGATCCGGAGATCATCTGTATACGATATTTGTTTATGCATTGTCCGGTGAGCCGGGAACCCGATATACTGACAAATACCCCGAATTTGATGAGCCCTGGTTCGGCGGAGATGTGCTCTGGACATATCTTAATATCCTGGATGGTAATAAATCTCCGGTCATGTATGGCAATGTCATTGAGTACGGATATATCAGCGGAACATATTCTGCAGATACTAAATAAAACTGGTGGTAAACGATCATGTCCAAAACGGTCAGATGGATAGTCTGTATCTGGTGTTTTCTGTATGCGGTGATTCTCGTTATCGCACTCAAATACGAAAGTAATGTTCCTTTAGGAGAATTGGGAAGTATCAATCTGCATGCCCTGAACAGCAGTTTCAGAGGATTGTTTCATTATGAGCAGGCCGGATATTTCAGATCTCTTTATCTTTTTACGGAGGGGCTCGGACTATTCTCTATCCTTGTCTGTCTCTTCTGGGTTTTTCTGGGTATCAGGGATCTTATCAGAGAACGCGACATAAACGGCATTGATAAGAGCATTTTTGCAACGATCCTTCTGTATATCCTTGCTGTCATCGTGTATACGGTAACAAAGAAGTTATCGGTAAACTACGCTCCGGTCATGATGAATCCCAAAAGTGCTTTGGTAATCTCTTTTCCCTGCGGAAATACGTTTCTCATCATCATCTCCATGTGCAGTTCAATTTATCTCATCGGCTATTTTCTGGAAAGTAAGAAAAGACTTGTACTTATCCTGCGCATATTGTGTGTCGCCGTCCTTGGACTCGGGGTGATCCTGAGGACCGTAAGCGGAGTGAACTATCTTACGGACGTTTTGGGTGCCATCGGTTTTTCTGTTCCTGCTGTGGTGCTTTACTCATTTATCTGTGATGTTTGAAACTGCAGGACCTCCTCCCTTATTTCACCCTCAGTTTCGCCCTTGTTTTCGTTGCAAGGACGCTGTTTTTGTGCTAAAATCTTAGGGATTTTCTGGAAAAAACATATATTAAAGTAAGAAATGTTGAGGATTATATATGGCACTTAATAAGAAGCCCGTAACGGGCATGAAGGATATACTTCCCGAGGAGATGGAGATAAGAGAGTATGTCCAGCGCGTGATCAGCGAGACATATGCGGGATTCGGTTTTACAAGGATCGAGACTCCCTGTGTTGAGACCATCGAGAATCTCACCTCCAAGTCAGGCGGGGATAATGAAAAGCTTATCTTCAGGATCTTAAAAAGGGGAGAGAAGCTTAATCTTGAGACCGCACAGAGCCAGGATGACCTGGTTGATTCGGGCCTTCGCTATGACCTGACCGTGCCCCTTGTAAGGTATTATTCCAATAACAGTGCAAATCTTCCCACGCCCTTCAAGGCGCTTCAGATGGGCAATGTATGGAGAGCAGACCGTCCCCAGAGAGGACGCTACAGACAGTTCATGCAGTGCGATATCGATATCCTGGGAGAGGCTGACAATCTTGCGGAGATAGAGCTCATCCTTGCTACGACCAAGGTGCTTGGCAAGCTTGATTTCAAGGGATTTGAGATAAGGATCAATGACAGAAGACTGCTTAAGGCCATGGCCGGATGGGCAGGATTTTCAGAGAGCGATTACGATGCTGTTTTCATCACCATCGATAAGATGGACAAGATCGGTATAGACGGTGTGAAGGCAGAGCTTCTTGAAAACGGATATGATGCAGGAGTCGTAGATAAGTACACCGCACTTCTTGAGAAGGCAGTAAGCGGTGATGCAACCCTGCAGGGTATCATGGAGACCATCGGCGAGGAATCTGCAAAGGCTCCCGTTGAAAATCTCGATACCATAATCTCATCAGTTGAAAGCGCTAAGGAAGCGGATTTTAAGATGGTATTTGACCCCACCCTCGTAAGAGGAATGTCATACTACACCGGCACCATCTTCGAGATAGCAATCCCCGAGTTTGGCGGAAGCTGCGGCGGTGGCGGAAGATATGATGAGATGGTAGGAAAGTTTACGGGACAGAGCGTTCCTGCGTGCGGTTTCTCCATCGGCTTTGAGAGGATCGTACTTCTTCTTACGGAAAAGGGATTCAAGGTTCCGGGAAGCGGAGATGGCAAAGCATATCTCATCGAAAAGGGAATTACAGGCGAGCGCCTGAGCGAGATACTTTCCAAAGCATCCGAGGAAAGAAAGTCGGGTAAGAAGATCCTGACTGTAAGGATGAACAAGAATAAGAAATTCCAGAAGGAACAGCTCGAAAAAGCAGGATATACCGAGTTTGAGGACTTCTACAAGGAGGCACTGAAATGATACAGTCCAGAACACATAATTGCGGAGAACTTAGAGCATCCGATGAGGGAAGGGAAGTAACTCTCTGCGGATGGGTTGAAAATGTCAGAGAGGTTGGAGGAAATCTTTCCTTCATCATCCTCAGAGACTTCTACGGAACCACACAGCTTGTTGCAGAGACCGAGGATATGGTTTCCGCGTTCAAGGCCATAACCAAGGAATCAACTGTTCAGATAACCGGAAAAGTAAGGATCAGAAGCAACAAGAATGATAAGATCCTTACCGGAGATATAGAGGTTGTTCCCGATTCTGTAACTGTTCTCGGTAAAAACAGGAACTCCGAGCTTCCCTTTGAGATAAACAGATCAAAGGAAGCAGATGAAGCAACAAGACTTAAGTACAGATATCTCGATCTCAGAAATCCCGAGGTCAAGAAGAATATCGTTCTCAGATGCAATGTGGTGGCAGCTCTCAGAGAAGCCATGAACAAAGAAGGATTCCTGGAGATCACCACCCCGATCCTTACCGCATCATCCCCCGAGGGGGCAAGAGATTACCTGGTGCCTGCAAGAAAGCATCCCGGTAAGTTCTATGCACTTCCCCAGGCACCCCAGCAGTTTAAGCAGCTCCTTATGACATCGGGATTCGACCGCTATTTCCAGATCGCACCCTGCTTCAGGGATGAGGATGCACGTGGAGACCGTACTCCCGGTGAGTTCTATCAGATGGACATGGAGATGGCATTTGCCACCCAGGATGATGTTCTCGGTGTTCTTGAAAAGGTACTTGTTCCCGTATTCGAAAAATATGGAATCTATGACCGTATCACTCCCGCACCCTTCAGAAGGATTCCCTTCAGAGAGGCAATGGAAAAGTACGGAAGCGATAAGCCCGATCTCAGAATAGATCTTGAACTAAGGGATGTAACGGATGTACTTGGAGGAATCGATTTTGAACCCTTCAAGGGAGCGTGCATCGAAGCTGTTGTTGTAACAGGATTCAATGCTACACGTAAGCAGATAGACCAGCTTGTTGCAGATGTAGAGGTTCAGACCGCAAGAAAGACCTGCTGGTTCAGATACGATGAAAACGGAGAGATCGTTGGCGGCATCGCCAAGTTCCTCCAGCCCATAAAGGATGAGGTAGTAAGCAGGCTCGGTCTTGAAAAGGGATGCTTCGTAGGTCTTGCTGCCGGTCCCAAAGCTGCAGCTCTTAAGACTGCAGGTGTTCTCCGTACCAAGCTGGGAGCACTCTGCCCCGAGCATATGGACAAGGAACAGTATCAGTTCTGCTGGATAGTTGACTTCCCTATGTATGAGATCGGAGAAGAATCCGGAGAGCTTGAATTCTGCCACAATCCTTTCTCAATGCCCGTAGGCGGACTTGAGACACTTGAAAAGGCTGAAAGAGGGGAGATGGATCCTCTTGATATAATGGCTAACCAGTATGACCTTGTTATCAACGGTTACGAGTCAGCATCAGGTGCCGTAAGAAATCATGATCCCGAGATCATGGTCAAGGCATTTGAACTAGTACGTCTCGGTGAGGCGGAGGTAAAGGCCAAGTTCCCCGCAATGTATAACGCATTCACATACGGAGCACCCCCTCATGCAGGAGCTGCACCCGGAGTTGACCGCATGATCATGCTCCTTACGGGAGAAGAGTCCATCCGTGAGGTTATAACCTTCCCGATGAACAAGAATGCACAGGATGTGATGATGGATGCACCTTCCGCAGTATCGCAGCGCCAGCTGGATGAACTGCATTTAAAGTGCGTGCCTGTTGAAGAATAAGATGATATCGAATGCGGATATATCTTGTGGATGCAGAACAATTGCAGGATGAAAAGACCGGAGCGGAGTTGTCCGAAAGAGCGTATCGTCTTATGGATGACTGCAGGCGCCTGAAGGCAGGTAAATGTAAGAGTCCCGGTGTGCGCGGTACTGCTCTTGCAGCCGGACTTGCGATGCAGCTTGCAGCAATAGGTTTTAATGACGGGAAAGCGGTGACCGGAGATGACAGGGATGATCCGGTGAAAGGTTATAACTGTGAGAATCTGATCTCGCTGACTGCAGAAGAAGCGGTGAGAGTTCTTGAGAATAAAGGCGAAGTCGTTGATCTTGCATACAGTAACGGTGAAAACGGCAAACCGTATCTGAAACAGGAACAGGTGATCCCCGCATATGAAGGCGCAATTCCCTTCTTTTCAATATCCCATTCCGGTAAGTATGCAGTTGTTGCGATTTCGGATCGCGAGACAGGCATCGATATACAGAAGAGAAAAAAGATAGATACGACTAAACTTTCATCCAGGTTTTTTACCGAAAGGGAATCCGATATGATCTGCAGTGATTCGGAGCTGTTCTTTACTTTCTGGACAAGAAAGGAAGCCTGGGGAAAGTGTGAGGGCTGCGGTCTTGGGCCTGCACTTTTGAAGGATTTTTCGGATATAAGCGGTGAGATGTCAGCTTCATATAAATGGAGCGAATATGAACTGCCTGATGGTTACGCACTCTGTGTGTGCGAGAAGATTGCCTGAACCGGATCTGTGACCGCAAAGCAGTATTCAGAGGTATTTATGAGAACAGTATTGTCATGGCTTAAAAACTATAAAAAAGAGGCATTCTTTGCCCCTTTTTTTAAGTTGACCGAAGCATGCTTTGAACTGTTCGTACCCCTGGTGATGGCAGATATCATCGACAGGGGCATTGCAGGCGGTGACAACAGGCTTATCTTCCTAAAGGGCGCGGTACTGGTACTGCTTGCTGCCGCAGGACTTATTGTTGCGATAACCGCACAGTATTTTGCGGCAAAGGCTGCGGTAGGAGTGTCCGGAACTCTGAGAAGGAGGCTCTTTTCCCGTATTATGGGTATGGAGGCATCTGAGGTTGATAAGAACGGAACTTCGACACTTATAACCCGCATGACCTCCGATATCAATCAGGTACAGACAGGTATCAATATGTCTCTGAGGCTTCTGCTCAGAAGCCCCATCATAGTCTTCGGCGCAATGATAATGGCATTCACCATTGATGTTCCCTCAGCACTTGTCTTCTGTGTTACCGTTCCCATACTTGCATTTGTGGTCATCGGTATCACAAGATACAGTATTCCAATGTTCTCCAAGGTTCAGAAGGTACTTGATAAGGTTATGCTTTCTTCCAGGGAGAACCTGACAGGTGTAAGGGTGATAAGGGCATTTAATCTCCAGGATGATGAGATGAGAGCCTTTACGGAGAGAAATGATTCCCTTAAAAAGGAACAGATCCATGCTTCCAATTTCACGTCCCTGACAAATCCTGTGACTTTTATAATAGTAAATGCAGCCACCATGTTCCTGATATATAAGGGAGCACTAAGGATCAATATCGGATCCATTTCCCAGGGACAGGCAGTTGCGATACTCAACTATATGAGCCAGATCCTTGTGGAGCTCCTTAAGCTGACCAATCTGATCGTGACCATCACCAAATCACTTGCATCAGCTCAGAGAGTTTCATCAGTACTCGGAGAAAAAGAGATGACAGCAGGTGCATCTGAAAAGGATTCCGCAGATGCTGCCGGAAATACCATAGCACCTTCCGCATCAGGTGATCCCTTCATATCCTTCGATCATGTGTCCTTAAGGTATACGCAGGGTTCCGAAGAGGCCCTGAGCGATATTACTTTTTCCGTAAGGAAGGGGATGAGCGTGGGTATCATAGGCGGTACCGGCTCCGGAAAGAGTTCGCTGGTTAATATGATCCCGGGAATGTACGAAGCTGCCACCGGAAGGGTCACAGTCATGGGAGAGGATATCTCACATGCGGACAAGGTAAAGCTTCGTGAACGGATCGGCGTGGTTCCACAGAAGGCGGTTCTTTTTAAAGGAACCATACGCAGCAACATGCTTATCGGAAACGGCAGCGCAACTGATGAAGAGATGACCGATTGTCTCAGGAAGGCTCAGGCCTGGGATTTTGTATCGGAAAAGGGCGGGCTGGATGCAGAGGTCCTGCAGAATGGTAAGAATTTTTCCGGAGGACAGAGGCAGAGACTTACGATCGCCAGAGCTCTTGTAAGAAAGCCTGAGATACTGATCCTCGACGATTCAACCTCTGCACTTGATTTCCTCACGGAAAAGAATATCAGGGAAGAGATAGGAAAGATCGCGGATACCACTGTTTTCATCGTATCCCAGAGAGCATCATCGGTGATGAATGCCGATATGATCATTGTTCTCGATGACGGCAGGATAGCAGGTATCGGAACCCATGAAGAACTGCTGAGGAACTGCAGTGTATATGAAGAGATATATTACTCCCAGTTTGAGAGAAAAGGCGGCAGCGGTACCTAAGAAGCCCGGTGAATGGGTAAGTATCATCCGGATTATGTATTATGTGACTAAAGAGGTATATAATAGTACTGTTTTGATTAAATTTTGTAGGGTAAAAGCATTTTAAATCAGGAGGTTGAAGGAAGAATGAAGGAGTTAATGCTCGGAAATAAGGCATTTGCGCGCGGATTATATGAAGCGGGCTGCAGCTTTGTCTCCAGTTATCCCGGAACGCCCAGTACGGAGGTTACCGAGGAAGCGGTAAAGTATGATGAGATCTACTGTGAATGGGCACCCAATGAGAAAGTTGCCATGGAGGCTGCATTCGGCGCATCTCTTGCAGGAGTTAGAAGCTACTGCGGAATGAAGCATGTAGGACTTAATGTGGCGGCAGATCCTCTTTATACAATGTCATATACCGGAGTAAACGGCGGTATCGTTATATGTGTTGCAGATGATGCCGGGATGCACTCATCTCAGAATGAGCAGGATTCCAGACATCATGCCATCGCATCCAAGGTTCCCATGCTCGAGCCTTCTGATTCTGCCGAGACTCTTTCATTTGTAAAGCTGGCATATGATCTTTCGGAAGAATATGACACCCCTGTCATTGTTAAGATGTGTACACGTGTGGCACATTCTCAGTCTGTAGTTGAGACCTCGGACAGAGTTGTTCCCGCAAGAAAAACTTACGAGAAGAACATTCCGAAGAATGTCATGATGCCGGGAAATGCCATCAAGAGACATCCCTTCGTTGAGGAGAGGACCGAAAAACTCCGCAAGCTGGCTGAGACCGCATCCTTCAACCGTGTTGAGTGGAGAGATGCGTCCTGTACCGGAAAGCATGTAGGTATCATCACCTGTTCCACAACATACCAGTATGTGAGGGAAGCCTTCGGAAATACCGTATCCGTGTGCAAGCTTGGAATGGTAAATCCTCTTCCCGTAGATCTTATTAAGGATTTTGCATCAAAGGTTGATGTGGTGATCGTTGCCGAGGAGCTTGATCCCATCATTGAGAACCACTGCAAGGCTCTCGGTATCAATGTTACCGGCAAGGATGTACTTCCCATCTGCGGAGAGTTTTCACAGAACCTTCTGAAGAAACTGCTTTCTCCCATTGTTACAGGACAGGAATTTAATGATACGGATGTAAATGCCGTAGCTGATGAGATTCCCGGAAGACCTCCCGTTATGTGTGCGGGCTGTCCTCACAGAGGTCTTTTCTACACTCTCAGCAAGAATAAGTGCACCGTACTCGGCGATATCGGATGTTATACCCTCGGAGCTGTAGCGCCTCTTTCCGCAATGGATATGACTCTTTGCATGGGAGCTTCCGTCAGTGCGATACATGGGTTCAACAAGGCAGGCGGCGGTGAGAACGAAGGAAAGACCGTTGCCGTTATCGGTGATTCAACCTTCATGCATTCAGGCATGACAGGCCTTGCAAATATCGCATATAATCAGTCGGATTCAACAGTTATCATTCTTGACAACTCAATTACAGGAATGACAGGACACCAGCAGAATCCTACAACAGGACTTAATATCAAGGGTGACCCTGCAGGAAAGATCGACCTTGAGGCTCTCTGCCGTTCAATGGGATTCGAGCGTGTCCGCGTTGTTGATCCTTACGATCTTAAGGCGTGTGATGCTGCAATAAAGGAAGAGCTTGCAGTCAAGGCTCCTTCTGTGATCATCTCCAGAAGGCCCTGTGCGCTGCTTAAGAATGTAAAGCACAATCCTCCTCTTCATGTGAACAGAGACAAGTGTGTAGGATGTAAGTCCTGCATGAAGATCGGATGCCCCGCAATCTCCATGAAGGACGGAAAAGCGCATATTGATAACACTCTGTGCGTAGGTTGCGGAATCTGTGAGCAGCTTTGCCCGGTGGGAGCATTTGAGTCCTGCCAGAAGGAGGATTGAAGATGAGTACTAAGAATGTAATGATCGTAGGTGTCGGAGGACAGGGATCGCTCCTTGCAAGTAAGCTTCTCGGACGTCTCCTGCTTGATGCCGGATATGATGTCAAGGTTTCAGAGGTTCACGGTATGAGCCAGAGAGGCGGAAGCGTGGTTACTTATGTCAGATACGGTGAGCATGTATATTCTCCCGTTATCGATAAGGGTGAGGCTGATGTCATCGTATCCTTCGAACTTCTCGAGGCTGCAAGATGGCTTCCTTTCCTTAAGAAGGACGGAACGGTTGTCACCAATATCCAGCAGATAGATCCCATGCCCGTTATAACAGGAGCCAAGCAGTATCCGGAGGAACTTGTAGAGAAGATGAAAGCCACCGGAGCTAAGGTTGATGCTCTCGACTGTCTTGCACTTGCGGAAGAAGCAGGATCATCCAAGGCGGTCAATATAGTTCTTATGGGACGTCTTTCACATTATTTTGATATTCCCGAGGAAGCATGGCAGAAAGCTATGGAAGCCATAGTTCCCGCCAAGTTCCTTGAGATGAATAAAAAGGCTTTTGAGCTCGGAAAGAACGCGTAAATAAGTCTGTAGGAGAAAAAAAGTGGAGAAGTATTTTCAGAAAGATGTTGAGTGTGCTTCAAGAGAAGAGATACTCGATATCCAGAACAAAAAGCTCGTTGAACAGGTAAAGCACGTTTGGGAGAATGTTCCTTATTATCGTGCAAAGATGGAGAAGGCAGGCGTTACTCCTGATGATATCAAGTCTGTAGATGATCTCCATAAGCTTCCCTTCATGTCCAAGAAGGATCTGAGAGAGACTTATCCCGACGGACTTCTCGGTGTTCCCAAGGAGGATGTTGTAAGGATCCATTCAACATCCGGAACGACAGGTAAGAGAGTTATAGCATATTATTCACAGGGAGATCTTGATCTCTGGGAGGATTGCTGTGCAAGAGCTCTTGTTGCGGCAGGTGCCACCAAAGAGGATGTTGTACAGGTCTCATACGGTTACGGACTCTTTACCGGAGGTCTGGGACTTGACGGAGGAAGCAGAAAAGTCGGATGTATGACAGTCCCCATGTCTTCAGGAAATACCGAAAGACAGATCATGTTCATTCAGGATCTTAACGCATCCATTATCTGCTGTACCCCTTCATATGCTGCATATCTCGGAGAATCCATGAAGGAAATGGGACTTACTCCTAAGGATATTCCGCTTAAGGCAGGTATCTTCGGAGCAGAGGCATGGAGTGAGGAGATGAGAAAGAGCATCGAGGAGACCCTCGGCATTAAGGCTTTCGACATCTACGGACTCACCGAGCTCTCAGGTCCCGGCGTTGCATATGAGTGCAGCGAGCAGCACGGAATGCACATCAATGAGGATCACTTCATAGCAGAGATCATAGATCCCGAGACACTTGAGGTTCTTCCCGAAGGATCTCAGGGTGAGCTTGTTTTCACTGCTATAGATAAAAAGGCATTCCCCATGATGAGATACCGCACAAGGGATATCTGCATGCTCTCAAGAGAAAAGTGCAGCTGCGGCAGAACCTTTGTCAGAATGGCTAAGCCCATGGGAAGAAGCGATGATATGCTCATCATCCGTGGCGTCAATGTATTCCCTTCACAGATTGAGACCGTTCTTCTTGAGCACGGATATCAGGCTAATTACCAGATCATCGTTGACAGAGTCAATAACACCGATACATTCGATATCCATGTTGAGATGACTCCTGAGATGTTCACCGACAATGTGTCCGATATCACCAAGGCTCAGAACGAACTCATGCAGGGACTTGTAAATATGCTCGGTATCAAGGCCAAGGTCACACTTGTAGCTCCCAAGAGTATTACGAGAAGTGAAGGCAAGGCAGTCCGTGTTATTGATAAGAGAAAGATCTGATAAGGAGGTGCTTTATGAGTGTAAAACAGATTTCCATTTTTCTTGAGAATAAGCCCGGAAAAATGTGTGAGATGACAGAGGTCCTTGCAGAGCGCGGGATCAATATGAGGGGCCTTTCCTTAGCAGAGACAGAAGGCTTCGGCATCGTCCGTATCATAGTTGACGATGTCTATGAAGCAACCACCGTACTTAAGGATGGCGGATATATCAATAAGCTCACAAGCGTTGTGGTTGCCGAGATCCCTGATGTTCCCGGCGGACTCAACCAGATACTTAAGGTCTTTGCCGGTGAGAATATTAACCTTGCGTATATGTATGCACTTTCTACTGACAGCAGCAGTGACAAGGCTTACATGGTATTCAGGGTTGATGATCACAAGGCGGCACAGGCAGCACTTACAAGAGCGGGCATCAGAGTCGTATCCCAGGAAGATATCGCAACTCTGTAATTGGTGATCACATGAAGAACAAGAGCGGCAAAAAAACCATGAAGAGACTGTTTGAGTATATCGGCAGATATATTCCTTTTATGGTCCTCGTACTTATTTTTGCCGCTCTTTCTGTTGTTTTTTCGCTGTCGATACCTGTTCTTACAGGTAAGGCAGTGGACCTTATGACGCCGGGTGCCGGCAACATCGATATGGACGCTGTCATAAAGGCCGCGGGAAAAGTAGGTATCGCGGCACTTATCTCTGCGTTTTTCCAGTATCTGATGAGCAGGCTCGGAAATCACATAACCTACAATGTGGTACGTGACATCAGGAATGATGCCATGAAAAAGATCCAGGAACTATCAATATCTTATCTTGATTCTCACAGGACAGGAGATATCCTGAGCCGTATGATCTCCGATGCGGATACCTTTGCAGATGGTCTTCTCATGGGCTTTACACAGCTTTTTACCGGACTGATGACCATAATCGGAACTCTTATATTCATGTTGAGGCTCAATCCCCTCATTGCTCTCCTTGTAGTCCTGATAACACCTTTATCACTTCTGGTTGCAAGATTCATCGCAACAAGATCCCATTCCATGTTCAAGGCACAGTCGGAAGCAAGGGGCGTTCTGACTGAACTTTCTGAGGAGATGATATCCTCCCAGAAAACTGTAAGGATATTCGCTTATGAAGACGAAGCCATAGAGAATTTTGACAGAGCGGATAAGAATCTGTGCGATGCTTCACTTAAGGCGATATTTATCTCGAGTCTTACAAATCCTTCTACCAGATTCGTCAATTCCTGCGTATATGCCCTTGTGGGTATAGGAGGCGCAATCTATGCAATAAACGGCGGTATCACAGTTGGAGGTCTTACTGCATTTTTAGGATATGCCAGCCAGTATACCAAGCCTTTTAATGAGATATCCGGAGTTATAACAGAGTTTCAGAATGCGCTGGTATGTGCCGGAAGGATCTTCGAACTTATCGATGAAAAGAGCGTCATTGCAGAAGCGGCTGAACCTGTGGCTAAGGACAGTGTGACCGGCAATGTTGAGATAGATAATGTTGATTTCAGTTATGTTCCCGAGAGACCTCTTATTGAGGATCTTAACATTGATGTAAAGAGCGGTCAGAGGATTGCGATAGTTGGCCCCACCGGCTGCGGTAAGACTACCATCATTAATCTTCTCATGAGATTCTATGAACCAAGTGACGGATGCATAAGAGTCGATGGAAGAGATATCAGGGAGATCTCAAGAAAGGATCTTCGAAACTGCTATGGAATGGTACTTCAGGAGACATGGCTTAAGTCCGGAACCATCATGGATAATATCCGTATGGGTAAGCCCGAGGCTACAGATGAAGAAGTCATTGAAGCTGCAAAGGCATCTCATGCCCACGGATTTATAAAGAGGCTTGAGAACGGTTATCAGACCGTGATAGGAGAGGACGGAGAAGGACTTTCACAGGGACAAAAGCAGCTTCTGTGCATCTCAAGAGTCATGCTTGCACTTCCTCCCATGCTCATTCTCGATGAAGCGACCAGCTCCATCGATACCAGAACAGAGCTTAAGATCCAGAGCGCATTTGCCAAGCTCATGACCGGACGCACGAGCTTTATTGTAGCCCACAGACTTTCCACCATCAAGGAAGCTGACCTGATCCTTGTCATGAAGGACGGGCATGTCATCGAAACCGGAACCCACGAATCTCTTCTGGCATCCCGCGGATTCTATTACGACCTCTACACAGCCCAGTACTCAGGGTGAAGGCCGGAACCCTCCCGTCGTTCGCCTCTTGCTTTTAATTCTCATAATGCTAAAATTATCAATAGGGGGTTCTATTACGATTTTTGGAGGAATGAGCCATGAATGGATTCTGGATCGTTTTATCTGTGATCGAGCTTCTTGTGATAATCGCAGGGGTTATTTTTTTCATCATTGAAGGAAAGAATAAGAAGGCCCTTTCTGAAAATGCACGTCTGCTTTCCAAGGGAAAGCTCAATATCGATGATCTTCCTGTAAAAGGCTCCGTCAGGGATACTGATGTTATAGCCTCATGTCTTAATCTGATCAGATCCAATCTTCTTACATTTATCGAATCAACAAAACAGAATACTGTTATTCTTTCAGATGCTGTTGAAAAGCTCACCTCCAGTATGAGAACCAATACCGAGGGCAATGAGCATATTGCCAATAATACCATCAGTGTAGGCGAGAGAACCGAAAAACAGCTTGAAATGGTACAGGATAACATATCGGTCGTTGAGACAAATGCCAGGAAGCTGGAGGAGATCGCCGCTGCAATGGAGGAGATCACCGATCTGCTTGGAGAGACAGCGGGAATAAGCGACAAGGGCATTGAGAGTCTTGAGGGCTATAACAGGGAAATGGATATTGTCTCTGCTGATCTTAACGATATCAATGAGACTCTTACCAGATTCAATGAACAGATAAGAAAAGTTTATGAAGTCGGTGATTTTATCATAGACATAAGCGATCAGCTAAAGCTCTTATCCTTCAATGCATCGATTGAGGCGGCAAGAGCAGGAGAGTCGGGACGCGGTTTTGCTGTTGTTGCAGGTGAGATGACAGCGATGTCGGAACAGACCAGAGAAGGCATGGACCGTATAAGCTCCATACTCAACGAGATAATGTCCAGCAGCAGCGGAGTGTCGGAGAGCATAAGCAAATGTACGGATACCTTTAATGAAAGTAAAGAAGCTTTTTCCGAGGTTAATTCATCATTCAGGGTTATAAACACGAACTCTAACCGTATACGTTCCAAGATAAATGACATCAATACGAAATTCGATGTCATGGAGCGGAATTACGATCATTCCAAGAATGTGGCTGACAGTCTTTATGATACCGCTAAGGATATCAATGAGATGACTGCCGAAATAGCGGGAGTATCTCAGGAAGTGAGTGCAGAGGCTATACAGATAGGTGAGAATACTGCCGCACTTAACGGTATGCTTTCCGGGATCCGCAAGCTTCTCAGAAGATTTGATACAGGTGTGGTACCTTCATCCAAGAGGCATTCCGGTGAGATAAAGATTGCCATGTTCAGCATGTATGACAATGATTTCTGGTATGGTGTAAAGAGAGGCGCTGTATATGCAGAATCCGAACTTTCCGGCCTCGGGTGCAAGGTAAGATTTGTTCCGATCATTCCGGCTGAGGGTGACTATGACGAGAAGATCCGTAACATCATCAGCGAACTTATAGATCAGAAGTATGATGCCATTATCTATCCCGGTTTCATCAGGGGAGTGGAGAGCAGTCTCAGACAGGCAAGTTCCAAGGGGATCAAGCTCATGACCTTTAACTGTGACTGCGCAAAGCCTGAACTCAGGCTTGCGTGTCTTAAGTCTGATTCCGTTGCTCAGGGAAAGGCTGCAGCAAAGGCTGCGGCAGAACTTATCGGAAAGAACGGTAATGTCGGTATTCTCATGGGAAGTAATTCCATTATCGGTAACATAGAGAGAAGAAAAGGCTTTGTTGATGAGATGGCTGCTTTTAAATCCGTAAGGATAGCAGGAGAGGTTTCTGTCAAGGATGACGGTAATGATGTTTATACCAAGACTCTTGAATGGCTGAAGAGAGATCCTTCGCTGCAGGTGCTCTTCCTTACCAACGGATATCCTGAAGATGCGGCAAGAGCAGTTACCGATGCCGGCAGAGCAGGCAGGACCAAGGTGGTGGGATTCGATCTCGGGCCGGCTCTTTTCCCTTATATCAAGAGCGGTGCCATAGGAACGATCATCAGCCAGGATTCCTTCGGGCAGGGACATGATCCCATTGTTCTGATGTATAACCATATTGTGGATGGAACTCCATTCCCCGGTGAGGTTATTTCCTGCAGATCATCTATAGCTGATGCAAGCAATATTGATGAACTTATAGAGGCTTAAAGCCTGTGATGTATTGAAACGGTTATCAGATTCACAACATAACAGAAGCTGAACAGCAAAAAAGGAAGCTCAGTATATGAAGCTTCCTTTTTGTTAATAAAGATATTTATATTGTCCAGAGTGGTGAACGCGCAGAACCATTCCCTCGTTCACTCAGTGAAGCTTATGTTTACTGTTCCGCTGGTTGTGGATATTTCAAGGTTCTTTTCGCCGTCTTTTGTGCTGTTCAGATTGCAGGAACCTGATGTTGTGTTGGCTATGATGGCGAAATCTTCTTCGCTTCCGATGATGGATCCGCTTACGCTGCCGCTGTTTGCGTTTATCGTGATGCTGCGTCCTGCGTACAATTCCTCGAGTCTGGTGGTGCCGGAGGTGGCAGAGGAGGAGATGGAATCGTTTGCAGAAACTCTGACTGCTTTGAGGGAGCCGGAAGTTGCATTGGTAGTGATATTATCTGCAACCACATCTGTAAGGGTTCTGGTTCCGGAGGTTGTTGTTACTTTTATGTCTCCTTCTGCGGTGACGGTACCCAGATTAACGGATCCGCTGTTACAGTTAAGCGTAATGTCTCCGCGAACTTTTGTATCATCGATGGAGATCCCGCCGGAAGTGTTGGATGCGGTTATTCCGGTACTTTCGGTATTTTCAACGTGGATTGAACCGGAAGTGGTGGTAAGATTTATCTTTCCATCAGACGCTGTATCCTGCACGGAAATGCCGCCGGATGTATTGCTTAAGTCAAGAGAGCTGACGCTCATGCTTTCTGTCAGGATCCTGCCGCTTGTAGATTCAAGATCCAGTTTACCGGCAAAAGATTCAGGAACGATTATTGTAACCGGTTCATCCGGGACATAGCCGATATTTACTACGAAATGGATGGGACCGTTAAGGTCCTTATATTTTATTCTTAAGGTGTCTCCGGATTCGGTTATCTCATATTCGCTGTAATCCGGTCTGTTATAATAAGTCAGGGTCACATGATCGACATCACCGGTCCTGACCTCGATATTATCGGATGTGATATCTGCTTCAATGTTCTGTATGTCCGAAGAACATGTATATTCCTTTCTTTCGGATTCTACGTTCCTGGTTGAAAGTTCAGCTATGTTGCCTCTTATTCCGATGAATGCGATCCCCATAAGGATCAGTCCTATAAGAGAGCATCCTCCGGCGATCAGTATGATTTTCTTCATGATAGAATTCCTTTCTTATGCGATACCTTTTTTGATCTTTCTGAAAATAGCCGGTATCATTCCGGCAATGGCTTTACAAAGTGACCAGATAGGATGCCAGAGAAGAGTGGCAAGCCCTCCGAGGAACAGTCCTGCGCCCAGTGAAAAGATCCCCAAAGGCCATGGAACGATCCCGGTAAACATCATTATGAAAATGAACATCCCTGACAGTGCTACAGCCCCTATGGCGACCAAAACACAGAAAACTGCGATAACAATGCACCAAAGGACGATGTAAAGAGTGAGCAGAAGGGCAAATACAACGATCAGTATCGGAAGCCAGATTGGGAAGCCGATAATGGCAAGTACGACCCAAAGTGCACCTTTTCCCTTCCCCTTGGCGTCGTCATGGCTCTTTTGAACCTTGTCCATGATGAGCTTTGCCACCGGCTTTTCAGCCTTATAATTACTGATTATCGAGTCAATGGACTCCATCTGGGCAACAGCGCTTTCCTCGTTCATTCCGGATTCGATACGGTCGCTGATCATTTCATCATAGAATTCGATGCATTCATCAATATCTTCTATGCTTGCAGCTTCGAGACCGCTTCTCAGCTGTGCCAGAAATTCCTGTTTAAGCATTTTTTTCTCCCCTTTCCTCGGCTATGTACTTATAGACTTTGATGATCTCTTCCCATTCCCCGAGCAGTTCGTCTATCCTGGCCCTGCCAGCATCGGTTATGGAATAGTACTTGCGGAGCCTTCCGCTGTATTCTGCTTTCCTTACGGTCAGCATATTCTGGGATTCGAGACGCTTGAGTATAGGGTATAGTGTCGACTCGGTTATCTCTATGAAGGTTGAGATATCGGCAACTAGCTTATATCCATAGGATTCTCCACGCTCGAGAACCGCCAAAACGCAGGCATCAAGTATGCCTCGTCGTAGTTGAGCATCCATATGTATTACCTCCTGATGCATAATACTATACGATGCATAGTATAATGTGTCAAGTAGTATTTATAAAATTTTTTCGGTGCACTTTTATGCCTTTCAAACCCTGGAAATACGGATAATAAGCCCATTGTCAGCATGTTTTCAGTGAGTTATTTTGCTGCAGATATTGACAAAAAAGAATTTTGAATGTATTATCTGTATTACATGCAGTAATACAAAACATACAAAACAACAAACAGTAACAATTCGGTGAAAGACAGTGAATGCGGGGGTGGTTTTTTGTGACGAAAGAACCGTCTCTTACGTTCGCCCCGATCACCACCAAAAAGGAGATGAGTGATATGTATGAATTTGCGAAGATAGGAACAATGCAGTTTGTATTGTGGATGATAGGAACCGTTCTGTTCCTCGGGATTCCGGTGCTGATCGCGATACTATGGACCGTAAAGAAAAAAGAAAAGTTTACCAGCGTTCTGACAGGCGCGGGAGTTTTTCTTCTGTTTGCACTGATACTTGAGAAGCCGATACAGAACGCGCTTATCTTCCCGACTGCAATGGGACTTCCTGATCATGGGATAGCACAGTTCATAAATGCAAGACCTGTTCTTTTGGCATTTCTTGTGGGCTTTTTCCCGGGACTGTTTGAAGAGACCGGACGCTTTGTGGCATTTAA
>CACWJQ010000034.1 GCA_902761225.1 uncultured Lachnospiraceae bacterium
TTCCGGAATCTCTTTCCTCTTTCTAGTTCCGATTTCGCCTCGCCAATTGATACGATTCAAAATGTAATCTAAAGCAAAATTTACAAGATTATAAATATTACCTTCAAGAAGTTTCAAATCAGTGAAAGTGACTTTATTGTCTGTAGCATATGATGCCAGCTTTAACCCAATCTTGGCATTTTTCCCAAAAAGTGCATACCCACCATTGTTTATTTGTCCTCCGCGTACGATATCAATGGTAGTGAGCAGTTTCTCTTTGTCATACTCCTTCATGGACAAACGGCCACAGTCTTTTGCAGACTGATAAAAATCCTTCAAGGCATCATCATCCAGGTCATCAGCAGTATAATCCGTCAACTCTTCTTCCCATTTGGAAGAGTAATCATCATTCTTTATCAGCCGTTTTAATTCATCAGGAGACATACGCCTATTCTCTGTCCCTGTTCGAATTAGATACTTGCCATTAACTGCATAGGGTCTATTATGTCCGGAAAAAGACACCTTAATTATCGTTCGCTGTTCTATAGTGAGCACCTCTATAGTCGGCGCAATTCTCGGTTCAATGGCGTCGCTAATTATTCTTGATATATCCTTTAATTATTCTTGATATATCCTTTTTGGTAGAATCACTAATCTGTTGTCCTCTAACAAATCCGGAATCATCTACACCAAAATACACTGTGCCTCGGCAATGTTTATTCAAAATGGCTGCCATAGCTTCTACAGCCTCATTCTTTTCTCCGGTAGTAAGCTTAAACTCAACGGTTTCACTTTCAGATCCAATAACCATCTAAAGCCTCCTCTCATATACTCTGTGATTATATCATGGACACAGCGATATGTCCATATATTTTGTTTCACATTTGTCCATATAATTTTACATGATTCCTGCTTAATCGACATATAACGGGAGCGTGTCACGCCCCCGTCACTGTCAATCAAGATAAAGGTTATTCTAACTCTGTTTCCCTGTGTTTTTTGGGTACAACCGGGGTCCTTGGATGCTCCTTCGTTTCTTTCTTTAACTCTGTAAGTCTGCCAAGAACACTTTCCCTGGTCTTTTCTTCAACTTCCTTACGCTTGTGCATATCCCACCACTCTTTAAACTTCCGCCATGCTCCTGCGACAAGCTTTCCAATTGGAGTTTTGGGTTCTTTGAGGAATGCGTACCTCATGAATTCTTTCTGAGCTTCCGTTTCAACCATTGTCTGAATCGTCTCTTCAGTCTGCTTGTTCAGTTCCTCCAAAACCGTTTCATTCACTTCAACGGCATTTGCCGTTTCTGCATATTGTTCATTCAATGATTCCAACGCCTCGGCTTTTTTTCTTACAAAGAACTCTTTCGACCAGTCGCTGTTTCTGCCCTTTTCGATTTCCTTAAGTTTTTCTCCTTTGAAGATTTCAGGATGTTCGTTCATTTCCTGTTCGGCGTATTTATGCATTTTGTCCTGGAGCTCCGTCAGGGTTTCCTGGGTGAACACCCTAGTCTTTGCTGCCTGTTTCTGCATACCGCGCTTGTATCCCCGCCCTATCGGAAGTCCAATCACATGAGCATGGGGTGAATGCTCATCCAGGTGGACTACCGCTGATACGATCCGAAAGTCCGGTACAAGTTCCTGAAGATGCTTCAGCTGGTCTTCGAAGATCGGAAGCATCTGCTTCTTCATCTCCAATGACTTGTCATTCCAGAACTCTGCATCTCCAAGCTGGATGACAAGCTCCGCTGCCACATCGTTCTTTCCACTTTCGGAAACGTATTTTAAATAATCATCAATTTGTCGATCGGCACGCTTGCCCTTGTTGTATTCTTCAAGGCAAGCGTCAAATTCTTGATGATATGCTTCCTTCAGATCATCAAGAATGTTATCTCCGCCGACAAGTACGTATATATTGTCCCGACAATATTCCGGACTTTCGTACTGGCGGAGATTATGCTTGCTCGCAGCAGCCACTTTTTTCGTGGTGGTAAGAGCATGCTTCTTGTTGGATAAATGTAATGAATACGAGATCATATTTCTCCTTCATGATCGAGTGTGAATTACATGTGAGACAACAAGAACGCCTCGCAGAGCCCTCGGAGAGCCCCCGGATAATGATGCGTAGTGTCATTATCCATAGGGGGTTATCGATTATGTCTGTGGTGCTACGCGCCACATAATCGGTAAGCCGCCTTCGGCGGGAAATTCTGTTGTCAAGGTTCATATAACGACCCGGTTTCACCGGATCGTATTCTATTAGCAAAGAGAAAGTTACCACCTGAAATCCGGATGAATTCCCACCCGGTCAAGATATTCCTGTCTCGACTTTTCCCTTTCTTCTTCTGTAGGTGCTGTTTTCGATTTTGAATAAATCTCATGATTCACCATTGTGTTAAGTTTTGCTTCAAGGCCTTTTTCGATTTCTTCCTTTTCTTCAAATTTATCCAAAAGGTGATAGCTCAAAAGTTTAAAAAACAGCTCCCGCGTTATCTGTACATATTTCATAAATCGCTCCTTTCAATCAAGTCCGCAACAACGCAAGGTGTTTAGTTTTTTGCAACCTTGCATTCTTCAAGTCCGCAATTCTTGACACATTGCATTGTTGCGTTCTTCCTTATTCTGTGTCTTCCTTAAGGACCCAGTACCAGGTATCGTTGATCTTTTTTGCTTTGATACCGAGAGACTGTTTTGCATTTTCAAGCGTCCTCTTCGAAATGTCTTCTTCCCTTGCCATCTCGAAGATTTCGTTGCTTGGAATAATCCGTCTATCCTTCATAAGTTCTTTCAACAGGTCCGTGGCACGGTCCTGTTTATTCACTTTAGGAGCAATGCATCCGAGGACTTCATCTGCGGTTATCTCATAATCCCCGATCCAGTTGAATCCGTCTTCCGAAAGTTCAAAAGCTTTGGAGTGACCGAAAGCAGCAAGGTTATTTTTTATCTGAACCATAGCCCTTAAGTTTGGGTCTCCCTCAATCCTGCCGACCAGCAGAACGCTCCTTGCTACTGCATAGAAGTCTATCGATCCCATCCCTCTGTATGCTGCTTTGTTACCGGAAGCTTTGTTCATATGACCGATGAGAACAATGGCACATTTATATTTTTCTGCTAATGCTCCAAGCCGTTTCGTCATATCTCTTGCTTCATTTGCACGGTTCATGTCCATTCCTCCGCCAAGATAAGCCTGGATAGGATCAAGAATCAGAAGTTTTGCTTTTGTGGCTATAAGTGCCTCCTCGATCCTTTCATCCGCCATTGAAAGGGATTTATCGCTTTCATCGATCACTGAGATCCTGCTACAATCCGCACCCGCTTCTTCAAGCCTTGGCTTCACTGTATCAGCAAGTCCATCTTCAGCAGTCTGATAAATGATATTGACCGGTTCACTGCAATTCATTCCATCATCAAGCGACTCACCTCGTGAAAGTTTCGCAGCAAGATTCAATACCATTGTTGTCTTACCGTCACCTGGATCTCCTTGGATGATGGTAAGCTTTCCATATGGGATGAACGGGAACCAGAGCCAAGATACCTCCTCCGTCTCGATTTCCGACATCTGAATCAGTTTTAATTCTGTCTTGTTTTCTTCCATATTTTTTTCCTCCGATTTTCATTTTTTCATTGAATGTCACCGGAAGCTCTGATATACTTTGTTCATGATATTTTGTATATGAAAGCTTCGGCTTTGTTGGAAAAGTCCTCTGTTCCCGCAGAGGACTTTTTCGTTTACCTCCAGTCATCCTCATGCTGCATTCCTTCCATGATGATTGCTATTTGTCTGATAAGTACGATCAGGTCAGGATCCACTGATGAACCGGACTCAATCCTGGAGAGCTCATTCAGAACTTTTTTCAGTTCGTCCTTAAGTGCCTTATACACCTTCGGATTCCCCTGAACAGTTATTGTTTTGTTCATCAAGCGACTAATAATGTAATCCTGCTTCGTGTGACCTGAAAGGCGAACTTCCGCTTCAATCAGTGCATCTTCCTCCGGCGAAACCCTAAACGCCACTATCTTGTTTCTAAAGCGGCCCCTCTGATCCAAATTCTTTGCTGACATCCTTATGCCTCCTTTTCTGTGTCATTGCTAAATCTTTCATTATCAAGGAAATCTGCCATCTCATCCTGTTTTGTAGGAAACAGATGTGCATATCGGTACGTGATCCTTTCTGTTTCATGCCCTACACGATTTCCAATCTCCAGTGCTGTAAATCCCTTATTGATCAGAAATGATACATGGCTGTGCCGCAAATCATGAATTCGGATAACCTTTACTCCTGCGGCTTTGCATCCCCTTTCCATTTCTGTAGAGAGAACATGTTTGGATAATGACTGAAATATCCTGTCACCAGGCTTGATGTCATAAAACATCTTCAGGCAGTCCTTCATTTCCTCACAAAGGAACTTTGGAAGTTTTATAACCCTGTTGCTCTTCTTTGTCTTAGGTGTTGTTACAACATCCTCTCCGTGCATCCTCTGATAAGACTTATTGATCCTAAGCGTTGACTTTTCGAAATCAAAATCTGCCGGGGTAAGTGCAAGCAGTTCTCCTTCACGTATTCCGCACCAGTACAAGATTTCAAAAGCGTAATAGGAAATCGGCCTGTCCATGATTGCCTCAGCAAAATCAAGATATTCTTCTTTTGTCCAGAATGACATTTCCTTTATATCTTCCTGCCCCATACAGCCCGCATTTCTCGCCGGATTAACGCTCAGGTGATAATACTTAGCCGCATGGTTGAAAAGTGCGCTCAGTTCCGCATGTATCGTTTTCAGATAACATGGTGAAAAAGTTTCACCGTTGGCTTTCGTCAAACGCATCATCTCATTCTGCCAGTCGATCACATCCTTTGCGGTTATTTCTGAAAGCTTGCGTTTTCCAAGATAAGGAAGGATCTTTTTTTCATATATGACCTGCTTTGTCATCCATGTGTTTTCCTTAAGTCTTGGTCTAACGTCCTTTTCGTAGAGTTCATAGAAAGCTTCCAACGTCATATCGATATCCGATGCCTGCTGAAGCTTAAACTGAGCTTCCCACTCAATAGCTTCTTTACGAGTTGAAAACCCTCTTTGGCATTTCTGCCTGTTCGTCCCGGTCCAGTCCTTGTAACGGATCATTGCATACCAGGTACCGTTCTTTTCGTTCTTATAGACAGGCATTAAGCATTCCTCCTTTCGTAATCCTTAGTTTGATAAAAATGTTCATAGAAGAATTTGGTATCGATCCTTCCCTGAATGGTCTGAAATCCCATTTCCTGCATTTCCTTGTTAAGCTTTCTTATCAGCTTATAGGCGTAACTTTCAGAAACGCCGAGGATTTCCATAACATCTGCTACTCTCAAAAACATTTTTTCCATACATTTCTTTCCTTTCGTTGGTTTCTCTTGTTGATACTTCATTTGCCGCTTCCCTTTGACACTTTCCTGACGGGTAACCTCTGGGTTCGTTAGCCTTATAGACTGTTTTGGACTGCGCCGTTTTCGCTCCCTCCATACGCTCGCTTTCGGTCCTCGCATACTTTTCCGGAGTCATATCTGTGTCTCAGACGATCATTCAGTTGTCACTTAACATATTTGTTTAAGTTCATGGTTATAATACTAAACATATTTGTTAAAGTCAAGTGCGTAATTAAACTTTTTTGTTTAATTTCTCTTGATTGTCCTAAACAAATATGTTAAGATAATCCCATCAAACGAAAGGAGCCCTCAC
Organism: uncultured Lachnospiraceae bacterium; assembly: GCA_902761225.1. GTDB lineage: Bacteria > Bacillota > Clostridia > Lachnospirales > Lachnospiraceae > AC2028. The sequence continues at coordinate 5,687 of CACWJQ010000034.1, forward strand.
TATGGCAATAGGAGAACGAATCCATTTCTTCCGTAGTAAACGCGGAATGACACAAAAATATGTAGGTGCACAAATCGGCTTTGATGAAAAATCTGCCGATGTCCGTATGGCTCAATATGAGAGTGAAAACCGTGTTCCAAAGGATAACCTTGTTCAGGCAATGGCAGAGCTTTTTGACGTTAAACCTGATGCCCTGAAGGTTCCTGACATCGACTCTTTCACTGGGCTTCTCCATACCCTCTTCGCTATTGAAGATCGCTACGGTCTCAAGGTTGAAAAGGCAGAAGATGGTCAGCCTCAGCTTTATCTTGACTTAAGGAATCATCCCGGCAGCATGCAGCTTTATGACATGCTGTTGGATTGGATGGACAAATCCGAAGCTCTTAGATCCGGTCAGATCACCCAGGATGAATACGATGCCTGGAGATATCACTATCCAACACCCGGTCAGACAACTCATTCACACTTTGAAACTGTTCCACCCCAGGAATAATCTGAGCAAATCTTATCTGAATGGTTTCAACCGGCTAACATATAGGCAAAAAGAAAAGGCCTTGCTAAGCTATTCATTAGCTTAACAAGACCTTTTTTAGTCTTTGCTGAAACCTCACCTGCTAACCATTTGCATTACTCATAAATAATGCTCAGTTATCAAGTGTTATCATTTTGTTATCAAATCGCTTTTCAAAATCCTCAGAGCTCGCATAAATACGGCATTCTTCAGACTTCGTTAATTACTCGAACTCCACCGTCCCGGGAGGCTTCGAAGTAAGGTCGTAGAGTACTCTGTTGACTCCTCTTACCTCGTTTATGATACGGTTCATTACCTTCATCAGGATATCATAAGGGATCTGTGCCGACTCTGCGGTCATGAAATCGATGGTCTTGACTGCACGGAGCGCAACGGCGTGATCGTAAGTTCTCTCATCACCCATGACGCCGACGGATCTCATATTGGTGAGTGCCGCAAAATACTGATCCGGCATCCAGTCGGGCCAGTAGCTTCTGAGGAGTGCATGGTCCGGATGATCTCTGTCTATCTTAACACCTGCTGCCTGTGCCGCTTCAAACGCATACTCGTTTGCTGCTTTTTCAACCTCTTCGCGATAGATATAGTCGGAATCCTGAACGATGGTAACCTTCTCGGCAGTGATATCGCCGATGATACGTATTCCCAGACCGGGTCCGGGGAAGGGCTGTCTGAATACCAGATGATCGGGAATACCGAGTTCAAGTCCGACCTTTCTTACTTCGTCTTTGAAGAGATTTCTGAGAGGCTCAATGATCTCTTTGAAATCAACATAATCGGGAAGTCCTCCGACATTGTGATGGGACTTGATGACAGCGGATTCGCCGCCCAGTCCGGATTCGACAACATCGGGATAGATGGTTCCCTGTACGAGGAAGTCCACGCGGCCTATCTTCTTTGCCTCTTCCTCAAATACCCTGATAAACTCTTCACCTATTATCTTTCGCTTGCGCTCCGGCTCATCAACACCTGCAAGCTTTATATAGAATCTGTCCTTGGCATTGACCCTTATGAAGTTAAGATCGTAGGGGCCGTCAGGTCCGAATATCTCTTCAACCTGATCACCTTCATTTTTTCTGAGAAGGCCATGGTCAACAAATACGCATGTAAGCTGCTTTCCGACTGCCTTTGCAAGAAGCACCGCGGCCACGGAGGAATCAACACCGCCGGAAAGTGCGCAGAGGACTTTTCCGTCACCTACTTTTTCCCTGATAAGCGAGATCTGCTCCTGAACGAAAGAATCCATCTTCCAGTCGCCCGCACATCCGCAGACATTGTAAAGGAAGTTTCTGAGCATCAGGCTTCCCTCGGGTGTATGAAGGACCTCGGGATGATACTGGAATCCATAAAGCTTCTTCTCATCCCATGCGACCGCGGCATAAGGACAGTTGTCGGTTGTAGCGATCGCCTTAAATCCCGGTGCGATCTTCGAGATATAGTCAAAGTGACTCATCCAGCAGGTTGTATTTTCGGGTACTCCCTCAAAAACCGGAGATGCGGTATCAACCTTAAGAGCGGTATGACCGTACTCTCTTACGGGGGCCTTCTCAACCTTTCCGCCGAGAACATGGCTCATGAGCTGCGCTCCGTAGCAGAGGCCCAGCACCGGAACTCCCATTTCAAAAAGTCCCTTATCGCAGGATGCTGCCCCCTCTTCATAGCAGCTTGCGGGACCTCCCGTCAGGATTATTCCCTTGGGATTCATTGCCTTTATCTGATCGAGCGGTGTCTTATAAGAATAGATCTCACAGTAGACATTATTTTCTCTGACGCGTCTTGCAACCAGCTGGTTGTACTGTCCGCCGAAGTCTATTACCAGAACAAGTTCTTTATTCATATATACCTATCCTTTCAACGGAAAAAATTATACAACATGAACCCTCAATAAATATATATAAACTTTTACCTAATTTGTATTTCATTGAAAAAAATATAATGACAGTCCTGTCAAAAAGCCCGCACTCCCCCGTCTGCTTAACAGCATCTGTGACCGCTAAAAACCCCCACGCAGCACTCTCACCGCCTGCATGTTAAATATTCAGAATTATTAGTAAATATTTCTAAAATGTCGGAATATTGCAGGATTTACGGGCTATACAATTTCCATTTTGAAGGAAAATGTCAGGAAACCTTGAAATTCCGCTAAAAAACTTCTTGCAAAATCATATGCGCGGTGTTATTGTAGGCTTAACTTATAGTCTAATGGTGGTAATGTATGCGAATAAGGGATGGATCCTTAAAGCAATACCATTGACGCGTAGCCTGCACCGGCTGTCACACTATTCATGGAAGAAAGGGGGCGTGGCGATGAGTGCTGTATCTAACTCTATATTCAATAATTATCTGACGGCCTACGGCGCCCCGAAGATATCCAAGTACGATTCTCACAAGAAGAGTGAGCTTAAGAGTACTTACAATTCCATTGTCAAAGCTAATAAGGATGCTCCCTGGTATCTTCCCATAAAGGATCAGGATGCAAAGCTTGGTGCGATCGGACTAAAAGAGTCTGCACGAGCTCTCAGAAGTTCTCTTGCAGAGATAGGCGGACTCAATGAAGACGGTGCTTTCAATAAGAAGCATGCGGCATCCTCCGATCCCGGCATAATAAGTGCTCACTATATCGGTGACGACAATATGGAGTCCGTTCCTTCATTTGATATCGAAGTAAAGCAGCTTGCTTCTCCGCAGATCAATGTAGGAAAGTTCCTTCCTGATATTCCGGTATCTCTTTCCGAAGGCAATTATTCATTTGATGTCGGTATCGGCGAGATGAATTACGAATTCCAGTTCCACATCGGAAACGGAGAATCCAACCGAAGCATACAGAACAGGCTTGTAAGGCTGGTTAACAATGCGGGTGTCGGGTTAAATGCACAGCTTGAGCAGGACGGAAGCAATGCAGCGATCAGGATCACCTCCGAATCCAGCGGTGTGACTCTCGGCAAGGACAGGATCTTCACCATTAACGATGAACACACTTCCAAGACCTCAGGTGCGGTTGATTATTTCGGACTTGATAATGTGAACAGCAGTCCCACCAATGCAGTATTTAACCTAAACGGTGAGGACAGACATGCTTCTTCCAACAGATTCACCATAGGCAAGATGTATGAGGTCACGCTGAATGATGTAAGTCCTGCAGGAAAGACCACATCCATCAGCATCAAGGCCGATATCGATTCCGTTGAAGAGAATGTGGGTCAGCTGATAGGAAGCTTCAACGATTTCCTGAAGGCAGTCAATTCCTATTCCGGACAGGGACTTAAGACTCAGCTTCTCGGCGGTGAACTCGAGGGAATAACCGGTGCATACAGAGATGCACTCGGAAAGCTCGGTATCAATATCGAGGACGAGGGCACACTCTCCATCGATTCGGATAAGCTCAGGGGAGTTGCGGAGGACAGCGAAGACATCGCCAGCACCTTCAGTACTCTTAAGGATTTTTCCAATTCGATGATGAAGAAGAGTGCACAGGTCTCACTGGATCCCATGCAGTATGTGAACCGCAAGATCGTAGCATACAAGAATCCGGGCCACAACCTGACTTCACCTTATACATCCAGTATCTACAGCGGAATGATGTTCAACTTCAGCTGCTGATCCGTAAGATCTGAACCAAATAGCCTCAGCAAAAATACATCCCCTGCGGAACCCATTCCGCAGGGGATTTTTACATGTGATCTTATACTTTTACATATTTATGTCTTTTTCCTTATATGCCTATATCAGGACTTCCCGGTCTTTACTGCCCCCTTATTTTTATATCTTTTCTTTTAAACTCAGATCTCCGCTTCTGTCCTGTGAAGAATACCGTGCACTGCTTCTCTCAGTATCGCTTCATTAAGGGGCTTGGTAACGTAATCATCTATGTTCAGATCATCGATGGTCCTGATGATCTCCTTACTCTTCTCACCTGTCATCAGGATCACTGCAGTATCATGCTTCTCACGGATCTTCCTGAAAAGTTCGAATCCGTCCATATCTGGCAGCATCAGGTCAAGGAGAACAAGCGATATATCCTTCTCTTCGATCATCGACAGCGCGCTGTCTCCGGACTGTGCTTCGAATATCCTTATATCCTCGGTATCCTTAAGTATACGCTTTACGACATGTATCATAAGCTCGTCATCATCAACTATAAGGATATTGCTGATCAGGTCGTTATTCTGCCTAAGATCGTATTCCTTATCTTCATCGATAATGTTCAGCATGACCTCAGCGATATCGGGATCGAACTGGGTACCCTTGCCATGCAGTATCTCATCCCTTACCACATCCTGGGGTATGGCCTTACGGTAGCTTCTGTCGCTGGTCATCGCATCATATGCATCGGCAACCGCGATTATCCTTGCAACCTCCGGTATATCCTCACCGCTTATACCGTTGGGATATCCCTTTCCGTCATATCTTTCATGATGATACTTGGCTGCATATCCTATCCTCTCATCATCATGTATACCATGAAGGATGTGATATCCGCTCACGGTATGAATGCGTATGGCATCAAACTCACTGTCCGTAAGCTTTCCTGGTTTATTGATGATATCCTTGGGAACACGGATCTTGCCTACATCATGAAGAAGTCCGGCGTAATAGATTATCCTCTGATCCTCTTCGGATTTTCCCATCCTCTGAGCGATCTTAAGGGCATAATCCGCAACTCTCTGGGAGTGGCCGCTTGTGTACCTGTCCTTGGCATCTATGGTAGAAGCAAGTGATCTGATGATGCTGAGGTTCATCTGTCTCAGCTTGCTCATACTTTTTTCTTCGCGTTCTTCTGCCTTGGCGATCCTGTTGACAGATATCAGGCAGAACAATACGAATACAACATAGATCGCGACTGACACGCCAACGCCTGCCATAACCTTCATTCGAAGCTGCTTATACAAAAGCGCATTGTTCGCGATCACCACGATGTACCATACGCCTCCGGCCTCATCCGTAAAAACAGTGCAGTTCTCACCATCCAGATTTATCTCGAACTCATTGGTCTTCTGCTCATAGACTCTCTCAAGAACATCAGTCCACTCTTCGGATTCAAGATAATTCCTGCCTATATCATCGACTTCGGAATGTGCTATCACCAGACCGTCACGGTTAACGACGAAGCCGTAACCCATATCCCCCATCGTCATCTCTCTGGCTATCATCTGCACTTCATTAAGAACGATATCCATTGAGATCACGCTCTCTCCATCCGAAAGGAGCTGGCTGTAAGAAATGATAACACTGCCGGTCTGGGCATCCACATACGGTTCCGACAGTACCATGTCGCCTTTTCCCTCTACCGCATCGATGTACCAGTCCCTCGATTTGGGGTCAAAGCCCTCCGGAGGTACCCATCCGGCACCGTCCAGATACTGTCCGTTTATATAACCGTATATACCGGTAAAATTCTCATCGAACTTCGACTGCATCTGCTCGGTGGCACCAAGAAGATACTCAAGTATGTCATCGTTATCCTGACCGTCTTCGAGCATAAAGTCGACAGATTCCGCAGCAAACCACAGGACATTACGTCCCTTGCTCAGATAGTTCTCTACCATCGATGCCTGGCTCTTCATATTGCTTATGCCCAGATCCTTGATATGTGAAACAGAACTCTTATATATAAAACTGAATATATATACAAGCATCAGGGCCTGCAGGACAAAGATGACCAGCACAGTCGCGATAAATTGTCTTGTAACCGTGCTCTTTAACTTCATCGCATTCCTCTAAAAAGTGTTACAGACATTTTCATATATCTCTATCTGGTATCTATTATAGGTTATTTCGTTTCCTAAACCAACAAAAAAAATACCATTCAAAAACCGCATCCCTTTGCGGCTGCAGAGAAGGTATCATCATCTCGTTTCTTCTCCATGCTGCAACGGAATGCGGCTTCAGTTTCCTGTAACGGTTTTCAGTTCAGATAACTCATCCCAGCTCTTTTTCCGCAAGTTCAAGTGCGGAAGCTATGACTTTATCCATATCATAGTATTTATATACTCCGAGTCTTCCTCCGAATATCACGTTCTCTTCGGCATCTGCAAGCTCCTTGTACTTCCCGTAAAGTTCCGTATTCCTGTCATTATTGACGGGATAATACGGCTCGTCTCCGGGCTTCCATTCGCTTGGGTATTCCCTGGTTATGACAGTACCGTCACCTTTTCCGAACTCAAAATGCTTGTGCTCTATTATCCTGGTATAGGGAACATCGGCCGAGGTATAGTTCACTGCAGCATTTCCCTGAAAATTATCACAGTCAGGCATATACTCTTCTTCAAAGCGGAGAGACCTGTATTCCAGATATCCCAGCTTATGTCCGAAGTACTCATCCACCGGTCCTGTATAGATCACTCTGTCATAGGTATCCGGTTCAGCGGATGCGGCATTAACTTCAAGATGATCTCTGTAGGATATTCCGAGCTTTACGGTAATGCCGTCCAGCATCTTCTCAACCATGGCAGTATATCCACCAATGGGGATTCCCTGATAACGGTCGTTAAAATAATTATTGTCAAAAGTAAATCTTACCGGAAGTCTCTTAATGATAAAGGCCGGAAGTTCCGTACATTCCCTTCCCCACTGCTTGCGGGTATAGCCCTTGATCAGCTTCTCATAGATGTCCTTTCCGACCAGTGAAATAGCCTGTTCTTCAAGGTTTGCGGGGTTTTCCCTGTATCCGTCCTTCTTCTGTTCGTCAATGATCTTCTTAGCCTCAGCAGGTGTTGAGATCCCCCACATCTTACTGAAGGTGTTCATATTGAAGGGAAGATTGTACAGCTCATCACCATATCTTGCCACAGGTGAATTAACAAAATTATTGAATTCCGCAAATGTGTTCACATAATCCCACACCTTCTTATCCGAGGTGTGAAAAATATGCGCACCGTACTTATGAACATGTATGCCATGTTCTTCCTTTGTGTAGATATTGCCTGCGATATGATCCCTCTTATCGATGACCAGGCATTTTTTTCCGGCATCTGCCGCCTTTCTTGCAAAGGTGGCGCCGAAAAGCCCGGCGCCAACTATCAGATAATCATATCTCATTTAAGATACCCCTTCAAAACCTCTGCCTTATCAGTCTTTTCCCAGGGAAGCTCCACATCGGTCCTTCCGAAATGTCCGTATGCAGCGGTAGGTCTGTAGATAGGTCTTCTGAGATCAAGCATTTTGATGATGCCTGCGGGACGGAGATCAAAATTCTCCCTGACGATCTCAACAAGCTTCTCGTCATCTATCTTACCCGTTCCGAAAGTATCTACCATGACAGAAGTGGGCTGTGCAACACCGATCGCGTATGAAAGCTGGATCTCACACTTTTCCGCAATACCTGCAGCAACAATATTCTTGGCAACATATCTGGCAGCATATGCAGCGCTTCTGTCAACCTTTGTGCAGTCTTTTCCGGAGAATGCACCGCCGCCGTGACGGGCATATCCGCCGTAGGTGTCAACGATGATCTTCCTTCCGGTAAGTCCGGCATCGCCGTTAGGTCCGCCGATGACAAATCTTCCGGTGGGATTGATGAAGAACTTGGTCTTATCATCGATCATTTCCTTGGGAAGCACCTCATCAAATACATACTTTTTGATATCTGCATGGATCTGTTCCTGTGATACCTTTTCATCATGCTGTGTTGAAAGAACTACAGCCTCAAGTCTCACAGGCTTGCCCTCAGCATTATATTCAACCGATACCTGGCTCTTTCCGTCTGCCCTGAGATAGGGAAGGGTTCCGTTCTTTCTTACCTCGGTAAGCTTTCTGGTGAGCTTGTGTGCAAGAGAAATGGGATAAGGCATCAGCTCGGGAGTCTCATTGACCGCATATCCGAACATCATTCCCTGATCGCCCGCTCCGATAGCTTCAAGCTGCTCATCGGTCATCTGGTTCTCTCTTGCTTCAAGCGCCTTATCGACACCCATTGCAATGTCGGGAGACTGCTTATCAAGCGCAACAAGCACAGCGCAGGTATTGCCGTCGAAGCCCTTTTCGGAAGAGTCATATCCGATATCAACGATGGTCTTTCTTGCGATAGCCTGGATATCCACATTGGCCTTGGTTGTGATCTCGCCTGTGATGAGGACAAATCCCGTACATGTTGCGGTCTCGCATGCAACACGGCTCATGGGATCCTGTTCGATCATCGCATCGAGAATGGCATCCGATACTGCATCGCAGATCTTATCGGGATGTCCTTCGGTAACGGACTCAGATGTAAACAGTATTTTTTCCATAAAAAGAAAATCCTTTCCGGGCTCAGGGGCCCAATCACTAAAATGTATCCATCTACAAGTCTCCGCCCGGACAGCAATAAAAAACCGCTTCTTTGGAACAAGAAGCGGATAAATGCATATCAATTGACTATCCTCTTATTGTTCGAAACAAATCGCTCAGGTGGGCACCTTCCTTAAAGGGGTTGCCGTGGCTTCACCGGTCCTATGTACCTCTGCCAACTCTGAATAAGAGACTTATAAATTTTTCAAGATGAAGTTACTATATCTTAGATCTAATGTCAACAGGAAACTCAGCCCGTAAGGAGCTTGAAATCCTTGTAATCGGTATCCCTGTCGATGACCCTGATATCTGCACCGAGGCTTCTGAGCTTTATGTCGAAATCCTCATATCCCCTCTGGATATAGCGGATATTATCAACTATGCTCTCTCCCTCTGCCGAAAGAGCCGCAAGCACAAGTGCCGCACCTGCTCTCAGGTCAGGAGCTGCAATGCCTGCACCTGTATACTTCTCAACGCCGTCGATTATGGCGGTATTGCCCTCAACCTTTATATTGGCACCCATGCGGATAAGCTCATCCACGTACTTGAAACGGTTCTCGAAGATGCTCTCCGTAACAATGCTTGTACCTTCCGAAAGTCCCAGCACCACGGTTATCTGGGGCTGCATATCGGTAGGAAATCCGGGATAGGGAAGAGTCTTGATATGTGTATGTCTGAGATGTCTGGAGCATACAACTCTCACCTGGTCACCCGATTCCATAACCTCGCATCCTGTCTCAATGAGCTTGGCCGTGATGGACTCGAGGTGCTTGGGTATGACATTCTTGACTGTGATATCACCCTTGGTCGCAGCGGCAGCGAGCATAAATGTTCCCGCCTCGATCTGATCGGGTACGATGGTATAATCGGTTCCGTGAAGTCTGGGAACACCCTTGATACGGATGACATCGGTTCCTGCACCCTTGATGTTGGCTCCCATGGAGTTAAGAAAGTTGGCTGCATCAACAACGTGAGGTTCCTTGGCAGCATTCTCAATGATGGTCTTGCCTTCAGCCATTGATGCGGCAAGCATGACATTGATGGTAGCACCTACACTGACAACATCCATGTAGATGTGGCTTCCGACAAGGCGTTCAGCCTTTGTCCTGATCATTCCGTGCTCAAGGATAACTTCGGCTCCGAGTGCTCTGAAGCCTTTGATATGCTGATCGATAGCTCTGCAGCCGATATCACATCCTCCGGGAAGGGTGACTTCGGCATGTCTGTACTTTCCGAGCATTGCACCGATCAGATAATATGAAGCTCTGATCTTCTTGATATTATCGTCACACACCACCGTACTGGTGATATTCGCAGAATTAATGGTGACGCGGTGACGGTTCTCTTTATTGATGATGATCCCTACGTTGCCCATAGCCTCCATGAGCACATTGGTGTCACGGACATCGGGAACGTTATCTATATGAACGGTCTCATCGGTCATGATGGAAGCGGCAAGTATGGGAAGCGCAGCGTTTTTGGCTCCGCCTATCTCAACCTCACCTACCAATGAACTACCGCCATGAATCAGGTACTGTTCCATGAAAAACTCCAGTTGCGTCTCTTCCGCTGTCCCAAACGGACCAAAGCAGAAGGACTGCACTTGTTCATTCAAGATTTACATACACGGCAACTCTACCATAAAATTGCCGTTTTGTCCAGTCAGGGCCCCTTTAAGCGCCTTCTTACCTGCCTTCCTTGCGGATCGAGGCATAGGTTTCCTCGATGATGCCTCCGACATAGCCGCCGATATTCTTGAGCTGCTCCTTGTCGAGGGAAGCGGGATCTATGGGGTCTCCAAATTCCACAGTTACCCTGGCAGGCTTTATACGGGGCATATGCCTTGACATGATGTTCTCCGTGCCCACGAATGTAACAGGCTGTATGAGAGCTCCGCTCTTAGTGGCGATCTTGAAGCTTCCGTTATGCATGGGGAGGAGCTTATCGGAATCAAAATCCTTATTTCTGGTTCCCTCGGGGAAAATAAGTATGGATACGCCCTTCTTTTCAAGCTCGATCGCCTTAAGTATGACCTCCAGCCCCTTCTTGGTGCTGCTCCTGTCAAGGAACTGGCACTGAAGAAGTATCATCCAGATATTGAGAAGGGGAACCTTCAGCATGGACTTCTTGGATATGACGGCGGTAGGGCATTTGCAGAGGGGATATCCGATGACTATATCGAAAATGCTCCTGTGATTGCCCACGTAGAGCAGAGCCTTGTCAGCAGGTACCTTTTCCCTGCCCCTGACGTCCAGCTTAATGCCGCAGAAGAACCACACCGTCCTGAAGCCCCACATTACCACGGCATTGGCCAGCTTATCAGCTGCTTTGCGGTTGAACCTTCCGATGATCCAGTCAGCCAGCATAAGCGGCATTGTAAGTATCAGGAAAAGAGCTACATCTATGGCTACGATTAAAAGTCTGATCATTGATATCACCTGTTATGATTTATTGTGGTCACACACGGGATGTATTGTACCACTTTAACATCCCGTGTGTCCAATCACAGGCCCTCTTCGGCTCTCAGCTCACCATATCCACCTGCTGAACCGTTCCGGCCCGTCCGTCCTCGTACAGGAACATTCCGGTAGCTCTTATTATCGCATCAGTCCTGTTCTGTTCATCCTTGAGTGAAAACTCCGTCAGGGAATTGGCAAGATTTATTGCACCGATCCCCGCATCTCTGAAGCTGAGCAGACTGTCAGCCCCGTCGCCGCTCCCGACCCAGACCTTCAGCTTGTCAAAGATCTCGTCATCCTCATCGATCCAGCCGTCACCGTCCGAATCATAAGCGGCAAGGTCGGCAAAACCGTCACCGCTCTTTGTTCCGAAGAGTTCGCTGCCGTCATTTATGATACCGTCCCCGTTTTTATCAAGTGCTATGTACCCGCTGTTTTCCGACAGGGATTTTATCCTCTCAGCCTCACCGTCTCCGTCCAGATCAAAATATATGTACCTGTCCGATACCGAGGTCACACCCTCTTTCAGATTGATGACCAGCGGATCCATGCATCTTACGGGATCAAAGCTCATCCTCTCCTTCGATATCTTCTCAAATCTCCTGCTCATCCCCACATTTATATCAAAGTCTATCTCCCGTCCGTCAGCACATACCGCCTTCCCTCTCGCCTTGAATGCGGTACATTCCTTCTCTATATAGACATTATCCTGACTCATTTCAAACCCGAAGGCGCTTCCGCTTGTATATGCTGTCCTCCACCGGTAATCGCCGATGCTCTGCGGATCTGCCCGGCCGGTGAGTTCTCCGGCCTTACTATTTCCCGAATAATCTGCCCGGGTATTATCCTCATACTGCTCCCGCACCCCCGCCATCAGCTCATCCACTCTTTTCCTGAAATCCTCGAACAAAAGTGAGAAGATGTACAGGGCTGCCATCCTTCCGGCATAGATATCAGTGCTTTTATCACGGATACCCGCCGCATTTTCACCGTACGAGGCCACACTAAAGCTTCCATTCACCGCTCTTCCCATATAGCGGCTGACACCCATCATACTGTCCATGATATCCGTGAGCGAAGCTGTCCTGCCTTCCTCGCCAAGCTCAGTCCCGAAGTCAGAGCCTCCGCCGCCGGAACGATCTTTGCCCCTGACAGGTTTATCTGAAAGCACACCGTCATCATTCTCCGCAGGTTCATTCTTCCGTGTCAGAGTATCATAAAAAACCTGTTTTTTGCCCAGTCCTCCTTCCCGATAAGTTCCCGCTCCGGAACCTCTGCGGTACATCCCACCGTCTGCGATCCCTCCGTTTGTAACCATATTCAATTTTAAGCTCCTTGCTGAATAATTCACAGCGCTGTAGCTGCGTTCGGACTCCATTCCTGTGACCGAACCTTCAATCCTCAATCCTGTCTCCTTTCCTTTTGACTGTTATTAACTCTTCGCCATACGATTGCCCCGCCCGGCAACAGTTTTTACCAATATCACCCTTTTCAGGCATCAATTAATAAGCGTGAAGTCTCCTTCACATCCTTAAAAAGGATATAAAAAATAACGCCCCGGGATTCCGGAGTATCCTCCTGCCTTTACAGGCCATGAATCCTTTCTGCGTCATTTCCGTTTCAGGTGCCATTACCGCCGCACCGGTATTCGATTGTGGGCGAAAAAAGAGCAGAGGCTTCTTACCTCTGCTCTATATATCGGCTTTATCCGTCGGAATGATTAGTCCTTATTGCCGTCAGATCCCGGGAACTGTATCACCTGTCCGCCGTCTGCAGCGGCAGGATCTGCCTGTCCGGGCGCACCCTGAGCCTTTGCCATTCTGGCCATTGCCTCTTTGGCTGTCTGCTGTACCATCTGGACGATCATGGTCTTGGGAATGACGATATTTTCCATGAACGGATTGATAACTATTCCGAATGTGGGATTCTCGCTTCCGTCAGGATTCGGTGTAAGGAGCATTCTTGCTATCTCGAAGAATTTCACCTTAACGCTGTGTCCCATGAACTCTTCGGGGAGTCTGGATACTCCGTCAACACTTCTCGCCTGTTCAAGAGAATTATTATCGGTGAAAACGACAAAGAATTTCTTGCCGTCACTTCCTGTAAGGACGGGGAAACGGACCGCGGTCTTTCCGCCTTCCTTAACGGTGCCGTCTTCGTTCAGCTCTTCCTTTACATCCGCAGGCGCGAGCAGATCGGCTTTATCCAGCTCCTGCATGAACATAGCCTGATGCTGGGGCACCGGATCTTTTCCGTCTGCCTTTATGAGCTGCATTGCTCCCACGAGCATGGGGTTTGATACTGTCTTATCTATCTCCATCTTATCTCCTGTTGTAATTGATCAGGCATCCCTTGAGGATGATCTCTCTCTCCTCATCGGTGAGACTTCCGAGTGTCATTGTGAACTCCTTCATCTCTCCGGATGCACCTACTGTGTATGCCTTCACGCTGTCAGCCTTCTCCACAACTGCCTTTTTGATGCCGGGAACGAAGATAAGATCAAGGTTCTTAAAGGGAAGCTCTCCATTCGGAATAATGAAGGGAAGCATGCCCCAGTTGATAAGGTTTGATCTGTATCTCTTGGTAGCGTACTCATTGGCTATGTTAGCCCATCCGCCGAGCACTCTCTGACAGGAAGCTGCCTGTTCTCTTGCAGAGCCGTCTCCGGGCTTTACTGCGAATATGGTGGATCCGATACCGGTATTTGAGGTGGAGACATCCGGGAATGCACCGCGGATGGTCTTTACGGCATTTGCGATCTCTTCACTCATCTCTTCGAAGGGAACATCTGCCTCTCTCTTTTCCTCCTGTGCCCTGACTTCCTTGGCACGTCCCACATACTCGGGATCCTTACGTGAAAGGGCAAACTCTGCAAGTCCGAGAGGATTGGATCTGTAGCTTGAAGTCTCTCCGGAAGGAATGAGCTCATCGGTGGTGGTTACGGGATCATGGATCTCGGATACAACCTTTATGATGAGATTATCCTGAAGTGCGGGCATCTTCGGCCAGTCCTTGATATTGGGACCGAGGATGAGCTTTTCATCCGGATCTGCAATATTCTTGGAATCGAATACTCTCTTCTGATAGATGCCTGCATCGAAATGATACTGATACTTATTGTATGTGCACTCGTAGTTCTCCGCACTTGTAAGCACGCCTCCGTTGGCAGCGGTTGCGGCGATACTTCTTGCATCCATGAGTGCAACGGATGCAACCTGTCCGTTCTGAACCTTGGAGCCCTCTCTGTTGGGGAAGTTCCTGGTGGAGTGACGGATACTGAATGCATTGTTGGAAGGTGTGTCTCCGGCTCCGAAGCAGGGACCGCAGAATGCGGTCTTGAGGATTGCACCGGTCTCAAGTATCTTCGCAGCACAGCCGTTTTTGATGATCTCCATATAAACGGGCATTGAAGCAGGATATACGCTCAATGTGAATTCTCTGTCTCCGATGGATGCACCGTTTAAGATATCTGCGGCAGCGCAGATGTTCTCGAATCCGCCGCCTGCACAGCCTGCGATGATACCCTGGTCCACATGGAACTTGCCGTCTCTTAGCTTGGACATAAGTTCGAATTCAACCTTGTCACCGAAGGAAACCTTTGCTCTCTGCTCGGTCTCATGGATGATATCCTCGGGATTTGCATTGAACTCGTCAATGGTAAATGCATTGCTGGGGTGGAAGGGCATTGCGATCATGGGTTTGATCTCGGACAGATCCACAATGACAGCACCGTCATAATATGCCACTGCTCCGGGATCAAGCTTTGCATATGCATCTCCGCGTCCATGTATCTCCAGGAATTCCCTGGTATTGTCATCGGTCACCCAGATGGATGACAGACATGTGGTCTCAGTGGTCATTACATCAACGCCGATACGGAAGTCTTCCGAAAGATTGGCGACGCCGGGACCTACGAATTCCATTACCTTATTCTTGACATATCCGTTTCCGAATACGGCACCGATAATTGCGATAGCTACGTCCTGGGGACCCACTCCTCTTCTGGGAGCGCCGGTGAGATATATAGCCACAACTCCGGGCATTGCAACATCATAGGTCTGTCCAAGAAGCTGCTTAACAAGCTCGGGACCGCCTTCACCCATAGCCATTGTTCCGAGAGCACCGTATCTGGTGTGGGAATCGGATCCGAGGATCATCCTTCCGCATCCCGCCATCATCTCACGCTCGAACTGATGGATGACTGCCTGATGAGGGGGCACATAGATTCCGCCGTACTTTCTTGCAGCGGAAAGACCGAATACATGGTCATCTTCATTGATGGTACCGCCTACCGCACAGAGTGAATTGTGGCAGTTGGTAAGGACATAGGGAATAGGAAACTTCTCAAGTCCCGAAGCCCTTGCTGTCTGGATGATACCTACGAAGGTGATATCGTGGCTGGCAAGTGAATCGAACTTGATCTTAAGGTTCTGCATATTTCCGGAGGTATTGTGCTTCTCCAGGATTCCGTAAGCCATGGTGGCTTTTCTCGCAGCGTCCTTATCAGGCTCGCTTCCTGTCATCTGCGCTACTTTGGCTGCGGCTTCGGCTGTATCTTCAACGAGTTCTGTTCCGTTTATGAGATATGCTCCGCCATCTGTTAATCTGATCATATTTTTCTCCTCATATGGTCTGTTCATAAATACGGTCTTTG
>CACWJQ010000035.1 GCA_902761225.1 uncultured Lachnospiraceae bacterium
TCAAGACAGGATGTACGTGCTAAGAAGCACGATAGAATTCGTAACCGCTTCAAAGGAACCGCAGAGCGTCCCCGCCTTGCAGTTTTCAGAAGCAACAGCCACATGTCTGCTCAAATTATCGATGACGTTGAAGGCAAGACTCTTGTATCCGCATCCACCATGGAGAAGGAGATCAAGGGTGAGCTTGAGCAGACAGACAACGTAGAAGCAGCTGCCTATGTCGGCACTGTGATCGCAAAGCGTGCTCTTGAAAAGGGTATCAAGGAAGTCGTATTCGACAGAGGCGGCTTTATATACCAGGGCAAGGTCGCAGCATTAGCAGAGGCAGCCAGAGAAGCTGGCCTGGAATTCTAAGAAAGGATGATCACGAATATGAAGCGTACTATCATAGATGCAAGCCAGTTAGAGCTCGAGGATAAGGTCGTTACGATCAAGAGAGTTACCAAGGTCGTAAAGGGCGGATCCAATTCCCGCTTTACTGCACTTGTAGTTGTAGGTGACGGAAACGGTCACGTTGGTGTAGGTCTCGGAAAGGCTAAGGAAGTTCCCGAAGCAATCCGCAAGGGCAAGGAAGATGCTGTTAAGCATATCATCGAGGTTCCCCTTGATGACAACAATTCCGTCCCTCACGATTATATCGGACATTACGGTTCAGCAAACGTTCTTCTCAAGAAGGCTCCCGAAGGTACCGGTATCATCGCTGGTGGTCCTGTCCGTATAGTATGTGAGCTCGCAGGCATCAGAAATATCCGTACAAAGTGCCTTGGTTCTCACAACAAGCAGAATGTCGTTCTTGCTGCAATTGAAGGTCTCGCAGAGCTTAAGCGCCCTGAAGAGGTTGCCAGAAAGCGCGGTAAGGCAGTAGCTGACGTTCTGGCATAAGGAGGAGAGACAGATGGCAGACAAGAAAGTTAAAGTAACTCTGGTAAAGTCCCTTATCGGACAGGTACCGAAGAATAAGACAATAGCACAGTCCATGGGTCTGCGTAAGATCGGACAGTCCGTAGTACTTCCCGACAATGACGCTACCAAGGGACAGGTCAGACTGATCTCCCACATGGTCAAAGTCGAAGAAGCGTAAGGAGGACCGAAGACATGGAAATGTCAAATTTACAGCCTGCAGCAGGTTCTGTTAAGAGCGATAATTTCAGAAGAGGACGCGGACACGGTTCAGGAAACGGCAAGACTGCCGGCAAGGGACACAAGGGCCAGAAGGCTCGTTCAGGAGCTCCCAGACCTGGTTTCGAAGGCGGTCAGATGCCTCTCTACAGACGTATTCCCAAGAGAGGATTCACCAACCGCAATTCCCTTGAGATAATCGCTATCAATGTAAGTGCACTCAACAAGTTTGAGGACGGCACCGAGGTTACTCCTGAAGTTCTTCTTCAGGAGGGCGTTATCAGCAAGATAGCTGACGGCGTTAAGATTCTCGGAAACGGCGAGCTTAGCAAGAAGCTTACTGTCAAGGTAAATGCATATTCTGCAACAGCAAAGGAAAAGATCGAGAACGCCGGCGGCACTGCAGAAGTTATTGAATAATCTAACGAGGTGATCGGATGCTCACTACACTGAAGAATGCCATGAAGGTTAAGGAGATCAGACAGCGTGTGATCTTTACCTTCATAATGCTGATAGTCATCCGTATCGGTTCGCAGCTTCCTGTGCCTGGTGTTGACAGGACGTATTTTGCGAATTGGTTTGCGCAGCAGACCAGCGGCGCTTTCAGCTTTTTCGACGCGGTTACAGGCGGATCGTTCCTTAGCATGTCGATCCTGGCACTGAATATTAACCCGTACATTACGTCATCCATTATCATCCAGCTCCTCACCATAGCTATCCCGAAGCTCGAGGAGATGCAGCGCGACGGCGAAACGGGACGAAAGAAAATGGTCGCGATCACCAGATATGTTACAGTTGTTCTGGCTCTCATCCAGTCCACAGCCATGGCTATCGGATTCGGAAGACAGGGACTTCTGCTTCCATACACCTGGTACAATGTTATCACCTGTATCGTAGCTCTCACAGCCGGCTCTGCGTTCCTTATGTGGCTGGGTGAGCAGATCACAGAGTATGGTATCGGAAACGGTATATCGATAGTCCTTATCATCAATATCCTTTCAAGGATACCTCAGGATCTCAGTTCTCTCTTCGAACAGTTTGTTATCGGCAAGGCACCCGCTACTGCAGTTCTTTCCGCAGCGATAATCATCGCTATCGTTATAGCAATGATTGTGCTCGTTGTCTTCCTTAACGGCGGTGAGAGAAGGATCCCCGTACAGTATGCCAAGAAGATGGCAGGTAACAAGATGGTGGGAGGAGCTACCTCCAACATTCCCCTCAAGGTCAATACCTCCGGAATGATCCCCATCATTTTTGCACAGTCACTCCTTGAGTTCCCCATCATCATCGTATCCTTTACCGGAAAGAATCCTTCAGGATTCTGGGGAGAGGTTCTCAAGGGACTCAATTCCAGAAACTGGTGCATACCCAGCCAGCTTAAGTATTCCGTAGGCCTTCTGGTATACATCGGACTGCTCATATTCTTCTCGTATTTCTATACATCCATAACCTTTAATCCGCTTATGGTTGCAGATAACCTGAAGAGACAGGGCGGTTTCATTCCCGGCATCCGTCCGGGCAAGCCCACATCGGACTACCTGAACAAGGTTCTCAACTACCTTATCTTCATCGGAGCCGTGGGACTTATAATAGTATCGATCCTGCCTTATGTATTCAACGGAGTGTTCGGAGCTAACGTTTCCACATCAGGCGCAAGCCTTATCATTATCGTAAGCGTTATCCTCGAGACTTTGAAACAGGTAGAGTCAATGATGCTCGTCAGAAACTATAAGGGATTCCTTAAAGACTGATAAATAACTGACATTAAAACAGAGAGACCGCAGATTTTCATCTTTCGCAGGAAAGATGAAATGATGTGATCTCTCTTAAGTGGTTAATAGGAGGGACGTTAGGATGAAGATTATCATGCTCGGAGCACCCGGTGCCGGAAAGGGCACTCAGGCCAAAATGATCGCAGAAAAGTACAGCATCCCCCATGTATCAACCGGAGACATCTTCCGTGCCAATATCAAGAACGGAACAGAACTCGGAAAACAGGCCAAGGAATATATGGATGCAGGAAAGCTCGTTCCCGATGAGCTCACCGTTAAGATCCTTCTTGACAGAGTAGCTCAGGATGACTGCAAGGACGGATACGTTCTTGACGGATTCCCCCGCACCATTCCCCAGGCTGAGGTTCTTGAGGATGCATTGAACAAGCTTGGTGACAAGATCGATTACGCCATCAATGTTGATGTTCCCGATGAGAATATCGTCCGCCGTATGAGCGGAAGACGTGCCTGCCTTAAGTGCGGTGCTACATATCACATTGAGCATATTCCCCCCAAGCAGGAAGGTATCTGTGATACCTGTGGTTCAGAGCTTGTTCTCAGAGATGATGATAAGCCTGAAACCGTACTGAACAGACTTAAGGTATATCATGAACAGACCCAGCCTCTCATTGATTTCTACACCGAGAGGAACGTCCTTAAGTCCGTTGACGGAACAAGGGATATGAAGGAAGTATTCGACGCGATCATCGCAATACTCGGATGATCCCTGTAAGAGATGAAAAAGCAATAGAGTGCATGCGGGAATGTAACAGGAGACTGGGTGTGATGCTCGATGAGCTGACCGATATGGTAAAGCCCGGTATCACTACGGCGTATCTTGACGAGCAGGCTGAAAAGCTCATAGAAAAGCTCGGCGGAAAGCCTAACTTCAAGAATTATGAAGGTTATCCCGCATGTATCTGTGCTTCGGTCAATGATGAGATCGTACACGGAATCCCTTCCGGGAAAAGAGTTCTCAGGGAAGGAGATATCATCAGCATCGATACGGGAATGGTCATTGAAGGCTATCATTCAGATGCGGCCAGAACCGTGGGAGTGGGAGATATCTCGCCCGAATGCAGCCTCCTTATCCGTAATACGAGATCATCCTTTTTTGCGGCCATGAAGGCCGCTACGGCAGGAAACAGACTGTATGACATATCCGGCGCCGTTGCTTCTTATATAGAAGGAACGGGCATGGGATACGGGATCGTAAGAGAACTGACGGGGCACGGCATCGGAACCGACATGCACGAAAAGCCCATGATCCCGAATTACAGAAAAAGATTCAGGGGACCGCGTCTTCGCGCGGGCAATACCCTGGCGATCGAACCCATGATATCCATGGGACGCCCCGAGATCGAAATGCTTGATGATGATTGGACGATCGTTACCGGCGACGGATCCTGGGCGGCACATTATGAGAATACCATCCTTATAACGGATGGATATCCGGAGATACTTTCTCTGGGTGATAAGGAAAAAGAAATGGGATGTGAATGATCCCAAGGAAGTTAACGATTTTATTTGAGGAGTTAATGAATGTCAAAAAGTGATGTAATCGAGATCGGCGGTGTAGTAGTTGAGAAGCTTCCCAATACCATGTTCAAGGTAGAACTTGAGAACGGACATCAGGTCCTTGCCACAATAAGCGGAAGACTTCGCCAGAATTTCATCAGGATCCTTCCCGGTGACAAGGTCACCATGGAGCTGTCCCCTTACGATCTTACAAAGGGACGCATCATCTGGAGAGACAAATAATCCCACATACATCACATAAATCAGGTATTTCCGGTCAATAATGATGACATTTGGCCGAAGATATAAAAAAGTTCTTGCCACAGCGAATCGCTTGTGGTATATTCGAAAATGGTCTTTTTTGAAAGGAGGGCTTTGAGATGAAGGTTAGAAGTTCAGTAAAACCGATGTGCGAAAAGTGCAAAGTCATCAAGAGAAAAGGACGCATCAGGATAATCTGCGAGAATCCCAAGCACAAGCAGGTACAGGGTTGATATACACCTGTTACTTCTTGATACCGTTTCTTCATTAATAAGAATTCGGTAAGAAACGGAAAGATCGGAGACCCTATGTGTCCGGTTGGGCATCAGCCCCAATCAATTGGTAACCGTATACGGACGCTAAAATAAGGACTGCGTACGTATACATGATCAGATGCTTTGCATTTAGCGGCATCACATTTAGGAGGAATTAGTAATGGCTCGTATTGAAGGTGTAGATCTCCCCAGAGATAAAAGGATTGAGATCGGTCTTACCTACATTTACGGAATCGGAAGAACCACGTCAAACAAGATCCTTGCTGACGCCGGAGTTGATCCCGATACCAGAGTTAGGGACATCACCGATGATGAGGTGAAGAAGATCACCGAATCTATTAACAACCTGGGAGTAATGGTCGAAGGTGATCTCAGAAGAGAAGTTGCAATGAACATCAAGACTCTTCAGGAGATCGGCTGCTACCGTGGTGTACGTCACAGAAAGGGACTTCCCGTTCGTGGACAGAACACCAAGAACAACGCAAGAACCCGTAAGGGACCTAAGCGTACCGTTGCAAACAAGAAGAAGTAATTAACAGAGCATAACAGAAAGTAGGTTAGTTTATCATGGCAGATTCAAGAACAGGATCTAAGAGAAAAGTCAAGAAAAACGTTGAACATGGCCAGGCACACATCCAGGCATCCTTTAACAACACCATCGTTACTCTTACGGATGCACAGGGAAATGCACTGAGCTGGGCAAGCGCAGGCGGACTGGGCTTCAGAGGTTCAAGGAAATCTACTCCTTATGCTGCACAGGTTGCTGCTGAGACCGCTACAAAGGCAGCTCTTGTACACGGACTTAAGGATGTGGATGTATTCGTAAAGGGACCCGGCACCGGAAGAGAAGCAGCTATCAGAGCACTTGCTGCATCAGGACTTCAGGTTCTCTCCATCACCGATGTTACCCCCGTTCCCCACAACGGATGCAGACCTCCCAAGAGACGTCGCGTATAATCCGTGGCATAGTTTTTCACAGTTAACACGTTGGATGAAGGCGCTGCATTGCGCAGTGTTGTAAACAACATTTAGAAAGGAATTTATAAAATGGCAGTAAATCGCGTACCCGTACTTAAGAGATGCAGAGCACTCGGCATCGAACCCGCTGTTCTTGGCTATGACAAGAAGTCCAACCGCCAGAACCAGCATATCGGCAAGAAAGTAAGTGAATACGGAACCCAGCTTCGCGAGAAGCAGAAGGCAAAGTTCATCTATGGTGTTCTTGAGAAGCCTTTCCGTAACTACTACAAGAAGGCAGACCGTATGAAGGGAATGACCGGTGAGAACCTTATGGTCATGCTCGAGAGCCGTCTTGACAATGTTGTTTTCCGTCTCGGACTTGCAAGAACCCGCCGCGAGGCAAGACAGGTTGTAGGTCACAAGCACGTTCTTGTTAACGGCAAGAAGATCAACATTCCTTCATATCTTGTAAAGGCAGGAGATGTTATTGAGCTTACCGAAAAGGCAAAGTCTCTTACCAGATATAAGGAGATCGCTGAAGTTACCGGTGGCAGACTTGTTCCCGAGTGGCTTGACGGAGATCTTGATAACTTCAAGGGAACCGTTAAGAACCTTCCCACCAGAGAGATGATTGATGTCCCTGTTGACGAGATGCTTATCGTCGAGCTTTATTCCAAGTAATAATTAGGATCTGTAATCAGTTAACCGAAGAATGTATTTGGAAAATAGGAGGGTATTTAAGTGACGGATTTTGAAAGACCTTCAATCAAGATTGAAAAGTCCGATGATAAGAGATATGGCCGCTTTGTGATAATGCCTCTCGAGAGAGGATACGGTATCACTATCGGCAATTCACTCCGCAGGATCATGCTTTCCTCACTTCCCGGATTCGCTGTAAGCGAGATAAAGGTTGAGGGCGTTCAGCATGAGCTCAGCACTATCCCCGGTGTCAAGGAGGATATGACTGAGATAATCCTTAATATCAAGAGCCTCGCAATTAAGTACGTTGGCGCTACCCCCGAGCCTAAGACCATGTTCATCGAGGCTAACGGCGAAGGCGTAGTAAAGGCATCAGATATTCAGCATGATTCCGACATTGAGATTGCTAATCCCGACCAGGTGATCGCAACTCTCTGCGGCAAGAATGCAAAGCTCTATATGGAGCTTACCGTAACCGAAGGCAGAGGATATGTAGGAGCAGACAGAGTACGTCCCGGTGATCACAATATCGGAACCATCGCTGTAGATGCTATCTACACTCCCATTGAAAGAGTAAATGCTACCGTTGAGGACACCCGTGTAGGTCAGAGCACCGATTATGACAAGCTTACACTTGATGTATACACCAACGGAACCATCACTCCCGAAGAAGCTGTCAGCATTGCAGCCAAGATCCTTTCCGAGCATCTCGGACTTCTTGTGGATCTGTCTGAAAAGGGTGCAGGAATCGAGATCCTCAGCCCCGATGTTGCAGTTGATCCCAACGTACAGGTTGATGGAATGAGCATTGAGGATCTTGAGCTTTCAGTAAGATCCTTCAACTGCCTCAAGCGTGCAGGTATCAACACTGTAGCTGAACTCTGCGAGAAGACCATTGAGGATATGATGAAAGTCAGAAATCTCGGCAAGAAGTCTCTCGATGAGATCCAGCTCAAGCTTGAAGAGATCGGATACGGTTTCAAGGCATCAGATAACTAATTAATGATAAACGCCTGGGGCGGTAAGACCAAAGTGTACGCCCCCGCGTCACGTGTACGGATATAAAAGTTCCGGAACGGTAAGACCACAGGGCACGTTCCAGGGATTCCGTATTCACAGAAAGGAATAATAAAATGGCAGTACATTACAGAAAACTCGGAAGAACTTCCGATCAGAGAAAGGCTCTTCTCAGAAACCAGGTTACAGCTCTTATCGAGCACGGCAGGATCACTACTACCGATGCTAAGGCTGAGGAGATCCAGAGGATCGCTGAGAGACTTATCGCTCTTGCAGTAAAAGAGAAGGATAACTTCGAGACCGTTAAGATCACCGCTAAGGTTGCCCGCAAGGACAAGGACGGCAAGAGAGTTAAGCAGATCGTTGATAAGGAGACCGGCGCAGTTCTTGCTGAGAGCGCAAGAGATGAGAACGGCAAGATCGTCAGAAAGGATAACGGAATCACCGTTACCGTTTATGACGAGGTAGAGAAGGAAGTTAAGAAGGATATGCCTTCAAAACTTCACGCAAGACGTCAGATGAACAAGATCCTCTACTCTGTTACCGAAGTTTCAACAGAGAAGAAGGGAAGAAAGAGCTCCGCTAAGAAGATCGACCTTACCGATAAGCTCTTCGACGAGATCGCTCCCAAGTATGCTAACCGCAATGGCGGATATACCCGCATCATCAAGCTCGGACAGAGAAAAGGTGATGCAGCTATGCAGGTTATCATCGAGCTCGTTTAATTACTCAGTATGACCACTTAAAAAGCAGGTGCCATTTGGCACCTGCTTTTAAAATTTTTGGTGAATTGGGGACGGTTACTGCGTTCACCCTGTCATTCAGAGTCAGAAACGCTTCCTGTCTGCTGCGTCTGATATGCATCCTTCCAGCTGTTGTCGGTCTCGGCGTATGCGGCTTCGGGATTGTTCCTTGCATAGTCGGACAGAGTCTCGCTGTTCATCCTGGTGATCAGGGTGATCATGCCTATGAGCAGGATACCGATCATTATATACATGACCATCTGTCTGAACTTGTGGTTAGCTATTAAATCTTTCATCACCTAAAAAGGATATCACCTTTTCACGGATTTGGGTAGTCTATTGCTTGCATGGGCTTTTCCTTTAAGGTACAATAACTTTCTATGGATATTGTTAAAGCTGACAATCTGGTATTCGAATATATAAGGCGTGACGATGAAGGTAATCCGGTGGATGTCACGACTGCGCTGGATCATGTCAATATCGATGTGAAGCAGGGTGAGTTCGTAGGCATACTCGGTCATAACGGTTCCGGTAAATCAACCTTCGCCAAGCACCTTAATGCCATCCTTTATCCTACAGAGGGTACTGTCATCGTTGACGGGATGAACACCACCGATGAGAGCAGGGTATGGGATGTAAGGAGCACTGCCGGAATGGTATTCCAGAATCCGGATAACCAGATCATAGGTCAGGTTGTGGAAGAGGACGTGGGCTTTGGACCGGAGAATCTGGGAGTGCCTACCGCAGAGATATGGAGCAGGGTCGAAGAAAGCCTCAGGGCGGTGGGAATGCTCGAATTCAGATATAAATCTCCCGGGAAACTTTCCGGAGGACAGAAGCAGAGAGTCTCCATAGCCGGAGTGCTGGCGATGCATCCCAAATGCATCATACTCGATGAGCCTACGGCAATGCTGGACCCTTCCGGACGTAAGGAAGTCGTAAGAGCCATAAGGGGTCTTAACGATGTGGAGAAGATGACTGTCATACTTATCACCCACTATATGGATGAGGTGGTCCATGCGGACAGGATATTCGTAATGGACAAGGGCAGGGTCGTCATGCACGGAACACCCAGGGAGATATTTTCACAGGTGGAACAGCTGGAGTCCCTCAGACTGGATGTCCCCGGTCCAACCCGTATAGCATGGGAGCTTAAGAAGAAGGGTATCCCTCTTCCCGATGGGATACTGACATGTGAGGAACTTGTTAAGGAAATTCAGAAATGCCGCTGATACTCGATCATGTATGCCAAGTTTATAACGCAGATACAGAGATGTCTGTCAGAGCTCTCGATGATGTCAGCCTCATAATACCCGAGGGACAGTTCATCGGGGTTATCGGACATACCGGTTCCGGCAAATCCACCCTTATACAGCACCTGAACGGACTTATACTTCCCACCTCGGGAAGCGTCTATTATAACGGACAGGACATTACTGACAAGGATTTTGACAGGAAGGAACTCAGAAAGCATGTGGGACTTGTGTTCCAGTATCCGGAACACCAGCTTTTTGAGACTGATGTTTTTACGGACGTATGCTTTGGTCCCAAGAACATCGGCATGTCGAAAAAGGAAGCCGAGCTGGCTGCCTTTGATGCACTGAGAAAGGTCGGATTCCCGGATGATCTGTATTATGCATCCGTGTTCGAACTTTCCGGAGGCCAGAAGAGAAGGGCAGCAGTTGCCGGAGTCCTGGCAATGAAGCCGGATTTTCTGATACTCGATGAGCCTACAGCGGGACTTGATCCTGTGGGAAGATACGAGATCCTTGATATGGTGTCAGAACTCCACCGGACCGCAGGCATTACAATAATCCTCGTTTCCCATTCCATGGAGGATGTCGCCATGTATGTGGAGAGAGTCATCGTAATGGATAAGGGCAGGGTCGCATATGACGATGTTCCCAGGGAAGTCTTCTCTCATTCGGAAGAGCTTGAGAAGATGGGACTTTCCATTCCCGAACCTTCCAAGATAGCAAGACAGCTCATAAAAGCAGGCCTCAATGTGGATCCCGGAGTGCTCACTTCCGGAGAAGCGGCCGATTCTATATATAAAGCGTTAATGTACAGATGATCCGTGATATAACAATCGGACAATACTATCAGACGAAGAGTGTCATTCACAGACTGGACCCCAGGGTAAAGCTCCTTGGGACCCTTCTTTTCATCATCGCACTCTTTTCGTATAAGAATCCCCTGGGATATGCCCTTGGGATAGCCTTTATGTGCATGGTGATAAAGCTGTCCCACGTCCCCGTAAAATTCATCACAAAGGGGCTTAAAGGCATTATGATGATAATGTGCATCACCGTGGTGATCAACCTCTTCCTGACCGCAGGAACGCCCCTTATATCCTTCTGGAAGATAACCATTACCTACGAGGGCCTTGCAATGGCTGTAACCATGATCATAAGGCTCATATTGCTGATAATGGGCTCCAGTATAGTCACACTCACAACAACGCCCAATAACCTGACAGACGGCCTCGAGAAGGGCCTTGGATTCATGAAGGTGTTCCACGTACCTGTAGGGGATGTCGCAATGATGATGTCCATAGCTCTCAGGTTCATTCCCATCCTTCTCGAGGAAACCGACAGGATAATGAAGGCACAGCTTGCAAGGGGAGCCGATTTCGAAAACGGCAATCTTGTGAAGCGAGCCAAGGCTCTGGTGCCGGTCCTCGTGCCTCTTTTTGTATCGGCCTTCAGAAGGGCAGGAGATCTGGCCATGGCAATGGAGGCAAGATGCTACCGCGGCGGTGACGGAAGGACCAAGATGAAGCCCCTTGTATATAAAAAGAGGGATGCAGTCGCTTATATAATACTTTTTGCTTTTATGGTACTGAGCATTTTTCTCGGAAGATGGTCCGTCATAACCGGATTCTTCAATAATATCTATCTGAACATCCTGAAGTGATCCCATGAGTAAAAGAGTCAGGCTGAAAATAGCATATGACGGGACCGCATATCACGGATGGCAGATCCAGGAAGGCCAGACCACGGTGGAGGGAGTGCTTACCGCAGCCGTACGCGAGGCTACGGGAGAGCAAAGCGAGATCATAGGCGCAAGCCGTACCGATGCGGGAGTTCACGCACTTGGCAATATCGCTGTGTTCGATACCGATTCCCCCATCCCCCCGGACAAGTTCTATATGGTGCTCAACAGACTCCTGCCGGATGATATAAGCGTCGTGTCTTCAGACGAAGTGGCATCTGACTGGCACCCCAGAAAGCAGGAGTGCCGCAAGACCTACGAATACCGCATATACATGGCTCCCGTTCGTATCCCTGTAAAAAGACTCTACGCCCATTACACATACAATGAGCTTGATACGGAGGCTATGAACAGGGCAGCGGGGAACTTTGCCGGAGAACATGATTTTACGGCATTCTGCGCAGCGGGATCCCAGGCCGTGACCTTCACCAGGACCATTTATGACTGCAGTGTAAGGAGAGAGGGCATGGAGGCAGTGATAAGCGTCACAGGAAGCGGCTTTCTCTACAACATGGTCAGGATAATCGCCGGAACACTTATGGATGTGGGACTTGGCAGAAAGCAGCCGGAACAGATTCCCGGGATCATAGACTCCCTGGACAGGAGACAGGCTGGCCCTACGCTTCCCGCATGCGGCCTTACGCTTATTGGATATGAGTATAATGAATGAGCGTGGCGGGAATGTGAACTGTTCCTGCGCTGATCCTGATAAATATGAGATTTTAGTTGACTTAACGGTATCTGTATTGTAAAATGTGAATTCGTGGCGGGTTTTTTATGCGGCCCGGACATCCGCATAGATACTAAAGTATCTGCCACTGATATGCTCAAGGGGGTCGGAACCCCGTGACGGATGCGTCTCCCAAACGCTTAAGTCTGCAGCATGATACATATTTTCTTTGTGTTCTTTTTGGAGGAATAAAATGAAAACTTATATGCCCAGCGCGTCTGCCATTGAGAGAAAGTGGTATGTCGTTGACGCAACAGATAAGACTCTCGGACGTCTTGCATCAGAGGTTGCAGCAGTCCTTAGAGGAAAGAATAAGCCGATCTTCACTCCCAACCTTGATTGTGGCGATTATGTGATCGTTATCAACGCTTCCAAGGTTAAGGTATCCGGCAAGAAGCTTGATCAGAAGGTATATCATGATCATTCCGATTATGTAGGCGGAATGAAGGAAGAGACTCTCAGACACAGACTTGAGAATTCTCCTTGTGAGGTTGTTGAGGGCGCTGTTAAGGGAATGCTTCCCAAGGGACCTCTCGGAAGACAGATGTTCACCAAGCTTCACGTATATGCAGGAGCAGAGCACAACCAGGCAGCTCAGAAGCCTGAAGTACTCGAGTTTTAAGAAGGAGATAAGAAATGGCTAAGAAGGCAGATGTAAAATATTACGGAACCGGAAGAAGAAAGTCATCCGTTGCTAGA
Organism: uncultured Lachnospiraceae bacterium; assembly: GCA_902761225.1. GTDB lineage: Bacteria > Bacillota > Clostridia > Lachnospirales > Lachnospiraceae > AC2028. The sequence continues at coordinate 12,788 of CACWJQ010000035.1, forward strand.
GTATATCTCAGTGCAGGAAAGGGTGAGATCACCATTAACGGAAGATCCATCGATGAGTACTTCGGAACCGAGATCCTTAAGACTATAGTTCGTCAGCCCCTTGTTATTACCGATACCGAGGGCAAGTTCGATGTCAATGTTACCGTTAAGGGCGGCGGAACCACAGGCCAGGCAGGTGCTGTACGCCACGGTATTTCAAGAGCACTCCTTGAGGCAGATGCAGATTTCAGACCTGTTCTCAAGAAGGAAGGCTTCCTTACCAGAGATCCTCGTATGAAGGAAAGAAAGAAGTACGGTCTCAAGAAAGCAAGACGTGCTCCTCAGTTCTCAAAGAGATAATCGTTTCACAACGTATTACGTCTTTGGACAATCATATACGACTTATTACACCTCAGGACAACTGTCTTGGGGTGTTTTTATCATATGGGAATCGAGAATGAAATTAGATGTAAATTAGTGAAATTCAGGTCGTTATCTGTGTAGATGACAGCTTTTTTTGTATTGTGTGACAGGCTTGTTTATGCGGATGAGACGAATCGTGTCATGCATGTTATTAAGGAGAAAAACAAGGAAAAGCAAAAGCTCCCTGGGCAGCTATTTGACTGATGCGAGAAGAAAGAGGTTGACATGGAGTACTCTGAGGCATAATATATATCAAAATGATATATCTATTTGATATATAGAAGGAGTATTCAATGAAGCGTCAGACAATAAGAAGAACAATTATTTTCATATCATTCCTGCTGTTTCCCATAACAGCGTGGTACTTTTCACCATACCTGATAATCATGGCAGCATCAGAGCATATCATGAACGGAAGCTTTATAGTCTTTATGAGCTTGCTTATTTTTTCGGTGTTTTTTGGACGTGCCTTTTGCGGATATCTCTGTCCTGCAGGTGGATTACAAGAATGCGTCCTAAGATGCAATGAAAAGCCTGCGAAACAGGGCTGGAGGAATAAGATTAAATACGTTATCTGGATACTGTGGATCTCCGCTATAGTTGTGACTTTTATACTCGGGAAAAACCATGTAACCATAGATCCGTTTTTCATGACAGATCACGGTATTTCAGTGACAGAAATTCATAACTATATCATATATTACGGAGTACTTTTGATACTGGTGCTTCCGTCACTGATACATGGAAGGAGAGCAACATGCCATTATCTTTGCTGGATGGCACCATTTATGGTGATCGGGAGCAGCATAGGTCGTTTTCTTCATGTCCCCCAGCTTCATGTTGAAGCATCCGCAGCGAACTGTATTTCATGCAACAGGTGTTCAAAGGCATGTCCAATGGGGCTTGACGTCGCACATATGGTAAAGGCAGGCAGCCATTCAAAGTGCACCGAGTGCATATTGTGCGGTGCTTGTGTTGATGAATGTCCGAAAAACATTCTAAAATACTGCTGGAGGTGGAAATAATGGCCAAAGACAGAAAGATAGATATGGTGATTCTGGGATTGTTATCCCATGATAATCTGACCGGATATGATATAAAAAAACAGATCGACGGAAGTATAAGGTTCTTCTGGAAGGGGAGCTTTGGTAGCATTTATCCGGCTCTTGCGGAATTGGAAAAACAGGGCAGCGTAAGGCGCCTTAAGAGTAATGACGGTGGCGGTCGGGAGAAGATCATTTACAGCATTACCAGTCAGGGAAAGGAAATACTCAAAGCCTGGGTAAGAGATGAAAAGGCAAGTAATGATCTTAAATATGAGACTTTGATGAAACTGTTTTTCGGAGGAGTGGAAAGCAAAGAGACAGCACTTAGGAATATAGAAGTCTTTGAAGAGCAGATAAAGGCTGACCTTAAGGTATTGCAGGTATATAAGGCTAATATTGAAAAAGCACTTGATGAAGAAGATCATGTGTATTTTTATCTTACAATCTTGTTTGGAATAGAAACCTATGAGGCATACTTGAAATGGTGTAACAAAGCAAGAAAGGTTCTGGCATGAAAAGAATTGTAGTTTATTTCTCATTAGAAGGTAACACAGAGTATATAGCAGATGAACTGGCAAAGGCACTTCCGGCAGATAAATTAAAGCTTGTTCCAAAGAAAGCGTATTCTACCAGTGGATTCTCAAAGTTTTTCTGGGGCGGGAAGAGTGCTGTTATGGCAGAAAAGCCCGAGCTTGAACCTTATGATGTGGACTTGTCAGTTTATGATGAGATCATTTTTGGATTTCCTGTTTGGGCAGGAACGTTCACGCCTCCGCTTCGGACGTTTATTTTGGAGAATAAAGAGAATTTGAAAAATAAGACTATAGCTGCATTTGCCTGCCAAAGCGGTTCCGGGGCAGAGAGAGCTTTTTCTAAGCTAAAGGACTGCATTGGAACCACCAGCTTTGCCACGACTGCGATTTTCATTGATCCGAAGGATAAACCTTCAGAAGATAATGCGCATAGACTAAGAGAATTTTGCCAAATGCTATAGCTGATTTTTTTATAGTGTAAAACAGACCTATATCTGTGTAAAGGGAGGTCTGTTTCTGGTTTTAAGATAATATGAAATCAAGAGAAATAAAAAGGCAAATGATGACAGAAACAGGCAGAATTAGAATATATCCTGCTAGTAGAGAGCAGATGGAAAGAATAATCCAGGCGGAAGAGGATGATGAGCTTAAGAAGGCATATGGTGAAATGCTGGAGGGGTGCCTTACGCATCCGGATCAGTGGGACTGGTATGCTATGTGGATGATTGAAAAGACAGATGGAACACATATCGGAGATCTGTGTTTCAAGGGGCTTGAGGAGAAAAATCCTGAAATCGGATACGGAATTCTAGATGAGTTTCAGGGACATGGCTATGCAACAGAGGCTGTGAGCCTGGCTATAAAATGGGCATTTGAACATCCGGAAATAGTGGTTGTTGAGGCAGAGACAGATCCTGACAATACGGCATCTCAAAGAGTGCTGATGAAATGTGGATTTGTAGCTAATGGAGAAATCGGAGAAGAGGGTCCCAGGTTTATTGTTTATAAGGAGCAGGAATAATATATTTCAAGAAATATACGGATGTGACCAATGAGCAGATGAATGACAAGAGGTTCTTGAAGTTGATACCAGCTGTCAGCAGTTGTGTACAGTAGCCCTGAGCTTTCTACCGTACACAACAGGTAAACAGCAACTCAACTTGAAAATGCTGAAAATACGGCACTTTCGAAGCATTAATCGTTCTCAAAGAGATAATTACATCAAAGAGACTCCGTTTTACGGAGTCTCTTTTTTATTGTGATAGCTTTTCTTTATTACGGATGATAAAAAAAAGCGATTTTACAGTTGGCAGTACATACATTATTGTGTTAATGTAAACACTTGGGAAAGGAACTGCCAGCTAATGAAAATTGATAAAAAGATCAAAAACCTAACACTGACCGGTCTTATGGCTGCACTCATCACGCTGTTCACCGCTTTTATATTTCATATCCCCACGGGTGTGAACGGCGGATACGTACATCTTGGTGATGCCCTGATCTACTTAAGCGCGGTGCTCCTGCCCTGGCCTTATGCAATGGCAGCAGGCGCGATCGGAGGTGGCCTTGCGGATCTCCTTACGGCTCCAATGTGGGCTCCTGCCACGGTGATCATCAAGATACTTATAGTGCTTCCCTTCACATCCCGCAGGAAGGGCCTCCTCAATAAGAGAAACCTCATTGCCCCTGTTATCGCCATGTTCATTACAGTGATCGGATACTATATCGCAGATCTGATCATTTTTGGCAAAGAGGCGGCTTTCCTTATTTCCGTTACCTCAAATGGCATTCAGGGATTGGGAAGCGCAGCGGTCTTCTATATATTAAGCGCCGCACTTGAAAAAGCCGGTGTCAGGAGGCTTTGCAGCTGACAGATTCATAATTAAATATATTAACCTAATGAGAATTTTCAAAAAATCGGGCCTCTGCTTTCACAGAGGTCTGTTTTTTTTCAGAAAACCGATTTCGGTTTGCACTTTTTTTAAACAAATCTTAAAGGGGTGCATTGTAGAATCTTAAGGCTTAATATGTCAAAATAGCCATTGTGATCACAAACGGAAAGCCTTCGCCTGAAGCGCTGCAGGCAGGGGCTTATCCGGGACAGAAAGGATAAAGACAGATAATATGGAGCAGCAGAAAAATATCAACAGCACTATGACCGTACTGGTATGCGATGATGAGAAGGATATATCACATGCGATAGAGATCTTCTTAAAATCCGAAGGATATAACGTTATCACCGCCGGTAACGGTAAAGAGGCTGTCGAAATACTTAAGGAAAAAGAGATACACCTTGTGCTGCTTGATATCATGATGCCTGTCATGGACGGGGTTACCGCACTTGCCGCCATAAGGGAGTTCAGCAATGTGCCGGTCATAATGCTGACGGCAAAGAGTGAGGATACGGATAAGATCCTCGGACTTAATCTGGGAGCAGACGATTATATCACGAAACCCTTTAATCCGGTTGAGCTCATGGCCAGAGTAAGATCGGGACTCAGGAGATATATGCTCCTTGGCGGTAACGGAAAGCTGCAAAACAGCAGCTCGGAAATGTTCTGCGGAGGGATAAGACTTCTGGATGATTCCAAGGAGGTATTCCTGGATGGCGATCCTCTGAAGCTTACAAGGACAGAGTATGACATACTTAAGTTCCTGATGCAGAATCCGGGTAAGGTCTATACCCCCAAGGAGATCTATAAGGAAGTATGGAATGATGACATGATGGGAACAGAGAGCATCGTGGCTGTCCATATCAGACATCTTCGTGAAAAGATCGAGATAGACCCTTCATCTCCCAGATATATCAAGATGATATGGGGGAGAGGATATTATCTCGAAAGACAGCAGGGATGATGAGGAAATCTACAATGGATAATATGGAAAAAGAGATCAAGAAGGATATCGTTAAGGATAATAAAAAAGAAGATGTAGTAAAGAAAAAGCATGGTGCATTCTTCTGGTTTGTACTTACTTGCATCTTCTCATTTATAGCAGGATCCAGTATTTTGATCGTAAGCGTATTCTGGGATCACAGAATGTATGACAGCACGAAGCAATTCAGGAAAAGCTGTGAAGAAAGACTCCTTACCGGTTATTCGGTATATGCCCTGTCGGATTTTTCCGACGATTTTAATATGAGCGAGCTTAAGGATACCAATTTCCAGTATGCGGTCTATAAGACAGACGATCCGGCTTCTGTAGACATCACGGATCCTGCAAGCTTTATGGTATGTACCATCCCTGAGGATGTACTTAAGCAGGACAGCGACAGGCTTTTCAGATACAGTGCTACCCTGGGCCCGAATTCCTATTTTAACTGGAATATAGATAATATCTGGAACTGCTACGGTTATATCATCAGCAATCATCTGTATGCAGGTGATGATCAATATGAAAAGCATACCATCAATGAGATCATCTATATCTGGAATACAGACAGGGCATACATCCTCAGTGACGGATATTATTTTCCCGTAAATATCTTCTTTGAGGACAGAGAAGGCGAGAGAGTCTACAACGTAAGGGAAATGGTGAATTCATCCAGAGACGGCTGGCTTGAGAATTACAGGGATTATTATGCTCTGATAGACGGTGCGGAAGCAGAGACCTATGTTGACATACGTGAGATCCATGTAAGCGGATCGGGCGTGCTTGCAGGGTATAATTCCAGTGATGAACTGTCTGATTGGAATATGGACTTTACGACATGGACGGTCAATACATATCGTAATGGCAGTGAAAATGAAAGACCTACAGGCGGAGAAGATTATTATCTTATTGCCAGAGTAGCCGATCCCCTGAATACGGCTTCAGATGACCTGTTTGCAAAGAGCGCTCCCGTTATCGATCTTGCTATCTCACTCAGGTATCTTCCTATTGCGATTGCCGGAATCTTCTCGCTGCTTGCATTCATGACTTTTATCTGCTTTGTAATAAGATTCTTTGCCTGGATCGGAAAAGTATGGAAGAAGATCAGATATCAGTGGCGCGGTAATGTAAACCTTCTGCTCAGACTTATCGCCATATGCACTGTATTCGGGATCGTTGAACTGATCTTTGCAGGTATCTCCATAGCGGGATACAGTCTTGAGGCCGCAGTGTTCTTCTGGTGCGTAACTGTCCTGCTGGCCATGGCAGTATTCCTGATCTTCGCACTCCAGCTTAACCGCATAGCAAAGGGCGCGGAGCGGATGGCATCCGGTGATATCGGTACACCCGTTGATACAAGGCACATGCTGTTCGATTTTAAGAAGATAGGTGAGAATATCAATTCAGCCGGGATCGGTATGGAGAGAGCGGTTCAGGACAGGATGAAGAGCGAGCGTTTTAAGACAGAGCTTATATCCAATGTATCCCACGATATCAAGACACCCCTTACTTCCATCATCAGCTATGTTGAGCTTTTAAAGCAGCAGCCTGAAGGTGCGGCGCCCGATCCCGAATATCTCGATGCACTTGAGCGCCAGTCTGTAAAGCTCAAAAAGCTTCTTGAGGATCTGATCGAAGCCTCCAAGGCACAGACAGGCAATCTGAAGGCGGACCTTGTACCCTGTAACGTGAATATGATCCTTCATCAGGTTATCGGTGAGTATGAAGAAAAGCTTGCTGCGAACAATATCGAACTGAAGATAAGAATGCCTGAAGAGGATGTGAACATCATGGCAGATAACCAGCATCTTCAGAGAGTGCTGGATAATCTCTTCACCAATATCTCAAAATATTCACAGCCCGGAACCAGAGCATACCTGAATCTTTCCGGAGGAAGTGACGAAGCTGTCATAGAGCTTAAGAACACTTCCCGTGAGCCTCTCAACATGACAAGCGACGAGCTGCTTGAAAGATTTGCAAGGGGAGATTCCTCAAGAGGCTCAGAGGGTAACGGACTCGGTCTTTCCATAGCACAGAGCCTTACGGAGCTCATGAACGGAAAGCTCAGACTTGTTGTTGACGGGGATCTTTTCAAGATCATACTTCTGTTCCCCAGAATAGGCGATCAGGAACTTTAAAGATATTCATATTGTTATATAATCGGGAATATTGTTTCATGACATACGGCTCGTGAGCGTGTATTATAAGGCTGTAACGAAGAAGGACCGGATCATCCGGTCAAATTAAAAAAATACAACCAGAAAGGCGGTAATACATATGAACCTGAGCCGTATCTCAGCTCCCGGAAGTGCTAAGAGCAGGATGATATATCATGAGGATCTTGAAAATCTTCATGTTGGGACCATGGACAAGCACTGCTACTTCATACCCTTTGCAAAGGGAGAGGATCCTTTTGCAGACAGGGAAAAGTCCGGAAGATTTCAGCTTTTAAACGGTGACTGGAAGTTCAGATATTTTGACAGCGTCATAGACCTTGAAGATGATTTTGTCGGGATTGGCACGGATAACACCATACCTGTGCCCTCCAACTGGCAGCTTCACGGATATGATGTTCCCCAGTATACGAATGTGGTATATCCCATCACCTTCGAACCGCCTTTTGTACCCGATGAAGATCCGGTTGGCGTGTACAGCAGGGAGTATGATCATGCTGCGGATGGCATGGACAGGATCCTTGTATTTGAAGGCGTTGACAGCTGCGTAACCTTATCACTGTTGCGGTGCTTAAGTGGTGCGACGGAACCTATCTGGAGGATCAGGACAAGTTCAGATTATCCGGTATCTTCAGGGATGTATATGTGCTGAGCAGACCTAAAAAGAGACTCACTGACTACAGAATCACAACTCAGACAGATACTGTAAGTTCTTCGGTAGTCCTTTCCTTTACGGCAGAGGGTGCGGATGCTCATGTAACTCTTTATACCCCTGAAGGGGAAGTATTTTGCGAAGCTGATGCACCGGAAGGTAAGACTGTTGAACTAAGTGTGAGTGATGTCAGGTTCTGGTCAGCCGAGAGCCCCACTCTGTATCCTCTTAAGATAGAAGCTGAGGGTGAGGTCATAGGTGAACAGGCAGGATTCAGGAAGATAGAGATCGTAAACGGTGTTGTGAAGGTCAATGATGTGCCGGTTAAGTTCAGAGGCGTCAACAGACACGACAGCTACCCCGATACGGGCTATTACTGCACCACAGAGCAGATGCTTAAGGATATCCGGCTCATGAAGCAGCACAACATCAATGCTGTGAGGACTTCACATTATCCCAATTCTCCGAAGTTCTGCCAGCTTTGTGACCGCATGGGACTGTATGTGATCGATGAAGGTGACCTGGAGACCCATGGCTGCGTCGAGGTATACAACGATTTTAAGTGGTCTGCCAATAACGGTTATAACGGCATAGCCCTCATAGCTTCGGATGACAGGTTCAGGAAGGCTATAGCAGACAGGGCGGAGAGCCTTGTTAAACGTGATGTGAACCGTCCCTGCGTGCTATTCTGGTCACTGGGAAATGAGAGCGGCTACGGAACCAATATGAAAGCGGCTGGAGAACTGGTCAAGGAACTCGACTCCACAAGACTTCTTCACTATGAGAGCCTTCACCACCTCGATGACACCTCAAATGCCGTACTCGATGTCATCTCACAGATGTATACCTCAACAGAGGATATGCAGAAATATCTTGAAAACAAGGACGAGCACAGGCCCTTTATCCTCTGCGAATACTGTCATGCAATGGGTAACGGTCCCGGTGACCTGGAGGATTATCACAATGCATTCCACTCAAGCGAGCGCTTCTGCGGCGGCTTTATCTGGGAGTGGTGCGACCACGGTTTCATCCAGGGTACAGCCCCTGACGGAAAAGTAAAATACGGCTACGGCGGAGATTTCGGTGAGCGCCATAACGACAACAATTTCTGTATGGATGCGCTTGTATATCCGGACAGAACCCCTCACACCGGACTGCTTGAGGCCAAGCAGGTCTACAGACCCGTCCGCATCACAAAGGGTGAGGGAAAATATGAGTTTATATTCCGTAATCTTCTGGAACATGTAAGCGCATCGGATATCCTTGACTGCCATTACGAAGTCGAATATGACGGCGGTAAAAAGGACGGTAAGGATATTTCCTTTGATCTTAAAGCCCTTGGCGAGTGCAGCATCTCCATCCCCGAACTGTCAGAATTCGATGGAAAGGAAGCATATATACGATTTATCTTTACCTACAGGAATGACACCGATTTCTGCGATAAGGGTTACGAGGCATGCTTTGACCAGGTGATGATAGAAGATCTCACCGGAGAAAATAATGAAGGTGTGGTCTGTGAAAGTGCGACAGGAAACAGGGAAAGTGCAGTCTGTGATGCAGTCGGAGAAGGATCTTCGGGAGTGAAGGCAGAACCCCTGGTAGCAGAAGAGCCTCTTTCCGTCAGGGTTACGGCAGGTTCCGTTACCTACACCTTCAGCAAGAGACGTTCTCAGATTGTATCAATATTGAAGGATGGAAGAGAACTTCTGGAAAAGCCTCTGGAGTTCAATTTCTTCAGAGCTCCCACTGACAATGACAATTCCCGCGGTGACTGGTACAGGGCGCATCTTAATGACTACATCATCAAGGGCTATGATGTCAGTGTGACTGTCACCGGTTCAAAGGCTGTCATCACGCAGAAGCAGTCCTTTGGCTGGAGCATGTATCAGCCCTTTGCAGTCATGGATGTCACCTATACCTTCAGCGCAGAGGGACTTGATATCCACTCTGAGCTAGAAGCAGGCAATAAGCTTAAGTTCCTGCCCAGGTTCGGACTCCGCATGTTCCTTAACAGAAGCTTCGACAAGGTATCCTACTATGGATACGGTCCTTACGAAAGCTATATAGATAAGCACAGAGCAGACTATCTGGGTAACTTTGAGGCACTTGTAGACAGCATGCATGAAGACTATATCAAGCCTCAGGAGAATTCATCCCACTATGGCTGCAGGCATGTGACAATAACTGACGGTAATGTCAGGATCACATTCAGGAATAAAGATGGTCTTTCCTTCAATGCTTCCGAATATACCCAGGAAGAGCTGGCGGCAAAGAAGCATAACTACGAGCTTGAAAGATCAGGGTTTACCGTATTTTGCGCAGATGCGTACATGGCGGGTGTGGGCTCCAATTCCTGCGGTCCCCAGCTTAAGGAGTGCTACAGGGTTCCGCTTCCTAAGCTGACTGCGGATTTTCATATGACCGTGATCTGAAAATATATATTTCCCTTACCATTTGGCGGAAAACAGATAAATACCTCTGAATTTAGAATACCCCCTCCTGCCTTGCCGGCATGAGGGGGTATTTACTAAGGAGCGGAATAAGCCATTAAGCAGATTTCTTGTCAGTGGATGCACTTCCGAGGGATGTGTGGGTGGATACATCACCGATATCTCCTCTGAGATTGATATTGCCAAGGTCGGCATCGCACCTTCCGCTTTCGATGGTGCAGTCGTGGGATTCGATATTGCCTGCATCAACATCTGCGGTGAGGGTTCCGATAGTGCTGTCAAAAAGTTCAACATTTCCTGCATCGGCGTCAATTTCCATGGTGTCTGCAGAAGAATCCCTGATCTCGATATTTCCTGCATCCACATCGATCTCCATTCTGTTGGAGGTGATGCTGTCCATCTGGATGTTTCCTGCATCTGCTGTTAACTGGAGCTTTGATACATCAAGGTTATTCAGGTTGATCTCACCGGCATCCACATCAACACTCACTCTGGCGAGTTCACTGTCCTCGGGAATGATGATGGTGATGTAATTATCGTAGTGCACGTTTCCGAGAGAAACATGGTTCAGGCTGCCGGTGCTGTGGCTGTTTACGGTGAGAGTGCCGTTCTTGAGCTCAACCTTGGGCTCAAGGGCCTCGGGAACACAGTAGCTTACAGAAAATTCGCTGCCGGTCTTAACGGTGATCTCTGAATGATCCGCATCGAGGATTATCTCGGAAAGGCTTCCCTCAAGCTCTATAGTGCCTTCGGCGGTCTTTACGACGCCGCTTCCGAAGGAGAAGCCTTTTACAACGTGAAGGAATACTCCCGCTAAAATTGCTAAAACCGTTATTATTGAAATTATTGTGATGATTATCTTAGATGCTAAAGTCATGATATTTATCCTCCTGTTATCAATCTTCGTCTTCGCGGCAGTTGATCACTACCACTCTGTGTAATACGCCTGCAATGGGCCAGATTATCCATGTAAGTCCCCAGTTAAAAGTTATGAAACTGACGATCAGGTAAATGCATGTGACTACCGGCCAGTAGATCTCAACTATTGTCTGGGCTGTCTTGTTCTTATATCTTGCGGGTCTGATGTTCTGCTCGTAATAGGATCCGCTTATGGTACTTATGTCATTAAGCTTCATAAGCTTTTCGAATCCGCTGTAGATCTTGGAGGAGTAGATGATAAGGAATACTCCGATCCCGACCAGAAGGAACATAAGAGCGGGAGCCATATTAACACCTATGGTGCCGTACAGCAGGTTCGGAACCCAGCATACCACACAGAGAATGACTCCGATGGTAACGCAGAGAGCTCTTGTTGATTCAAAGCTGCGGCGTCTTTCTTTTATGAAAGTGGCTGTTGCCATATCGATCCTGCAGAGTTCGGTGTTCAGGAATTTCCATTCCGTGTCAACAAAGCTGCTGTAGATTATGCATCCCACACCGATGGCGATGCATACGAACATCATTACGACCCCGGTATTTTCGAATCTTCTGGCAAAGAGTATGGGGCAGGCGACTGATATGATGCACATCATTACGCCAAGCGCCAGCATTGTTGCCTTTTTGCCTCTGTTTTCGAAAAAGGCGGTGGCATCATCGATGGTGATGTTCCTGCGGGGAGCTTCGCTCTCCCTGCTCTTGGTCTCTTCGACTTCTTTGGTAAGGTTTAAGTCCTCCGCAAGCTCGTCAAGATTTCCGAATTCCGAGATGACAGTTCCGATCGCGGTGTTTTCTGTCTTGCCTTCCGCTATCAGCTCACTGTATTTATCTTCCATCATCTGGAGCAGCTCGGCCTTGGCTTTCCTTACCTCTGCGGTATTGGGCATCCCGGCAAACATTGCTTCGAGATAATTCTTAATGGTTTCCATGTTTTTCTCCTTAGTGTTCAATGAACTTTTCAACTACGTCCTTGGTCAGATCCCATTCCTCACATTTTTCCCGGTAAAACTGTCTGCCGGCGTCTGTGATCCGGTAATAAGTCCTTTTCTTGCCATTTCCGTTTGGATCCTGATCTGCGGTGAAGGATTCGATAAATCCGTTCTTTTCCATTCTGGTGAAGGCCGAATAGAGCGTTGTCTCCTTGATGATGTACTTTTCATCGGAGATGGTCCTTATCTGCTTGGATATCTCGTATCCGTAGGAGGGCCCCTTCATCAGTATGTATAGGATCATCGTATCGTTATAACCGCGGATCACATCTGAACTGATCTCTACCATAAATGTGTCCTTTCTGTTATTTTTTTACTACGGCTGATGTACTATGTCAGTCGTACTACGACAGTCGTACTATGTCTGATGGGGTAAATATACTACGACAGTCGTAGTGTGTCAACAGGAAATTTATAAAAAATTTTACGGTGCCTGACACCATCAAATTTTTATAAACTGGCATGGACACACCATTTTTTGCGATTTAATGAATTATAAAAAAAGTATACTTGTATGGTAACTGGAAGATTTGATATAATGACTGAGGTTCGTCCGTAAACGTTTAAGTATATATAATTGTGTTCGGCAGGATTTTAAAGTCGGATGAACCGGTAGACATGCCGGATACACCTTTTGAGGAGGAAAAATAAATGGCAACAGCAGCACTTGTTCTTGGAATAATCGGCCTCGTCGCATGGCTTATTCCCATTATCGGATATCCTGTAACGATCGTAGGACTTGTACTCGGTATCAAGAGCGTTAAGAGCGAGAAGAGAGGAATGGCTATCGCAGGCATCGTTATGAGCTCCATCGGACTTGTACTTTCTCTTGTTAACTCTATCGCAGGAGTTATTCTTTACAGCTCAATGACCTGAGTCATTTCGGAAATGAGAACGATATCCCCGGGAATTTTCCGGGGATATTTTATTGTCAGATATTGCCCGCTTGGAATATCATGGAACAAAGCGGCAATAAATGTTATCATACGGACCTGTATATGAAAAAAATATCTGAAGAAAAGACCAATGTTCAGCGTCTGCTTGAACAGAAGAAAATAGAATATACATATCACAGCTATGCTGATAATCCCTCAACAAACGGAGTGGAGATCGCAAGGCTCCTGGGCGAGGACGAGAGAAAGGTTTTCAAGACTCTGGTGACCGTGGGAAAAAGCAAAGCCTATTATGTCTTCATGGTTCCTGTTGCTGAGGAGCTGGATCTTAAAAAGGCAGCAGGCGTATCCGGAGAAAAATCGATCGAGATGATAGCCCAGAAGGAGCTCCTTCCCCTTACCGGATATGTGCATGGCGGCTGTTCTCCCATAGGCATGAAGAAGCAGTTTAAGACCTTTATCCATGAGACGGCGGAAAGCTTCGATACCATAATCTTTTCCGCAGGGAAAATAGGATATCAGGTAGAGCTTCCCCTTGAAGGACTTCAGAAAATGCTTCCTGTAAAGGCGGCAGATATCATAGTCGGAAGCGGAGCCGGCAGCGCCGGGCCAAGGTTCAGATGCCCCTGCTGCGGGTTCTACACATTACCTGAGCGGGCTGAAGGCAATTACAATATCTGTCCCGTATGCTTCTGGGAGGATGACAGAATTCAGCAGGAGGATGATGATCTTGAAGGCGGCGCCAATAAGGTCAGCCTGAAACAGGCAAGACTCAATTACAGGGAATTCGGTGCCAGCGACGAGAGATTTATTGACAGGGTGAGAGAAGCCACCGAGGAAGAACTGGAAGGGATAGACTAGGATCATGAATAAAAAATATTATGCCGTAATAGTGCTTGTGGTGATGGCTTTGGTGGTCATCAGCCTTTTCAACAGAGTAAGTGATAATGGGAATGAAGCAGAATCCGACAACTATGTCACTTTTGATCTTGTTGAGAGTGATGCGGATACCGTGGCGGATGCCGGAACTGAGGCTGATGTGATCACAGAGTCCGGCGCCGGAACTGATGAGACCGTAGAAACGGACGCAGGTGCTGAGTCTGATGAGACAACAGAAACAGGTGAGGGTACGCAGACTGATGCTGCAACGGGGATGGATTCGGAAACCCAGATGGCGACTGTCGTAACATACGTGTTCCGGAACAGCAGACTTCTTAATGATCATTATGAAAAGCACGGCATCGAGATGGGATTTGCCTCTGCTGCAGAATATGAAGCCGCCGCATCAGCCGTTATAACCAATCCCGCGGCACTGTTCAAGACCGAGAAGGAAGACGGAGATTATATATATTATCTCGAGGCTACCAACGAATTTGTCGTACTTTCAACAGACGGTTATATCAGGACATACTTTAATCCCAGCTCGGGTAAGGCATATTTTGACAGACAGTAAATTCCGGTGTTGACAAATAAAATAAAAGAATGTAGGATAACGATGTTACGTAACAACGTTATCCTATTTTTTTACACGAACCACCATTATTGTCATGAGCAGAGAACATGATCAGGACACAAGACAGTTACTGATAGAGTCGGCAAAGAAGGAGTTCCTGAAGAAGGGCTACAATAAAGCCTCTCTCAGGAGCATATGTGCGGATGCCGGACTTACCACAGGGGCGCTGTATTTTTTCTTTGAGAACAAAGCAGACCTTTTTGCAGCGATAGTCGATCCGCCCCTTAACGGTCTCAAGCAGATCCTGTTCCAGCACTTTAAGGAGGATGTTGAAGAAGCATCGAAGCTGGATTCCTTTGATGGGGTCGACATGGACCACAGTGAGATAAGTGACAGGATCGTCGGTCATATATACGATAACTATGACAGCTTTATGCTTTTGCTGACTGCATCTGAGAATACGGTATATGAAAATGTAGTGGATGAATTTGTTACCCTGGTGGAAAATTCCATCCCTCCGATGATGGCTTCTCTTAAGGGCTATACATACGATAAATATATGTCCCACTGGATGGCACATATCTCGATCGATGCTTATATCCACGTAATAGAGCATGAGAGGGATGTTAAGAAGGCCAAGAAAAGACTCAGCAGTATCCTCAATTATCTCGTAATGGGATGGGTGCAGCTGGTAATGGTGAAGAAGTGACAGGCAGATCATATTGCGGAAAATGACCGCTTCCTGAGAAGAGGGATCTTTTCGGGAAGCGGAAAAAAATAACATTTACATAACAATGTTATGTTGTAAAAAGGAGAGAAAAAATGTATCTGGAGATCAGGAATGTAAAGAAAAGCTATGGCTCGGGCGGCAGCTATGTACAGGTTCTAAAGGGCGTAAATACCGGTGTTGAAAAGGGACAGATGTGCGTTATACAGGGAACATCCGGTTCAGGAAAATCCACTCTTTTAAACTGCATCGGAGGCCTGGATGTTATGGATTCCGGTTCCATTAAGGTGGATGGTACGGAGGTTTTCGGGATGAAAAATAAGACACTTTCCGATTACAGAAGGGATAATCTCGGCTTTATCTTCCAGTTCTATAATCTGGTGCCCAATCTTACGGTGAAGGAGAATATCCAGGTATGTGAATACCTGACTAAGGATCCTCTTGATATGAATGAGCTTCTGGATGTTCTGGGGCTTACGGAACATCAGAACAAATTCCCATCCCAGCTTTCCGGCGGTCAGCAGCAGAGATGTGCCATCGCCAGAGCACTTATAAAAAATCCCAAGCTGCTTCTTTGCGACGAACCTACCGGAGCCCTTGATTCAGCCACATCCAGGGACATTCTTGTTCTTCTTGAGAAGATTAATGAAAAGTACGGAACGACGATGCTTATAGTCACTCACAACAATTCCATCAAAAACATGGTCCATAAGGTTATATTCCTGAAGGATGGTGTTGTTAAGACGGAATATCATAATGAGACCAGAGTTCCCGCGTGCGAATTGGAGGATCTGTGATGAACAGGATACTAAGGAAAAGATTTCCAAGGCAGATAAGAGCGGACTTCTTCAGGCTGGGCTCTCTGTTCCTTATGATAGCCCTGTGCATGTACATAATAGTCGCTCTTGTGGATGCCGCAGAGATAGTTATAACCGGAACCGAAAACAATCAGATCAAAACACATCTTGAGGACGGACAGTTCACGGTTTTTAATCCTCTTTCCGAAAAAGAACTGGAAGAGATAAGAAACACCGGAGTGACTGTCGAACCTCATATAAGCTATGACCTGACTCTTGATGACGGTTCGGTGATCAGAGTATTTGAAAACAGACAGCTCATCGATACCGTGGTGCTGGACTGCGGAACATATGCTCAGAGTGCAGATGAGATAGTGCTTGAAAAAAGATACTGCGAGGAACATGACATCAGTGTCGGAGATGTGATCTATACCGGAGGCGTATGTCTGTCTGTCACCGGAATAGGAAGTTCAGTGGACTATGATGCTCCCCTCAGGAAAATGACAGATACTGCAATAGACAGCACAGTATTCGGTACGGGATTTGTTTCACCTGAAGGATATGAATATATAAAAGGCATCGGAAGATCGGGAAGTGAAGATTATACATATGCCTTTATATTGAACGGAGCCATGAGCAGTAATGATCTTAAACAGATGATCAGGGATCTTGAATTTGATTATAGATCCGTTGACAACCCCTATTATCTCGAACTTCTGGAAGATACATATGGTAAAAAGGATGAGATAACAGACGGCATAAATGAGCTCGTGGATGGCGCTGCTGAGCTGTATGACGGAGCAGGCGAACTTCGCGATGGTGCAGAGGAAATCTGTGACGGTGCATCTGAGCTTGAAGAAGGCCTTGGTGAACTTGCGGATGCAAGTGATGAACTCTATGACGGTGTGAAGGATTTCAGGAATTCACTCAGCATGATTCCCGGAGTAAGTGGTGCAACCTCCAAGCTTATGGAAGGAGTTGCTGAATTCAGTGACGGGATGCATGAAGCACATGACGGTGCGGGAGACCTTGCGGAAGGCGTGTCTGAACTGCGCGATGGGACGGAGGAATTATACGACGGTGC
>CACWJQ010000036.1 GCA_902761225.1 uncultured Lachnospiraceae bacterium
TGGGAGGAGTGGTATTGCCCTTCCAGTAGAAAATAGTCTGCTCTCCGCTTGCAAGCTTTCCGGGCATGAACCCAAGCTCCAGATAAGGACGGATGCCAAGCCTTACATATGCATCAATAATGCGGTCAATATAGGTGTAGTTGTACTCCACCCTGGTAACGCCATCCTCTTCATACTCATGGTATATGGAGACATCATCGGAAAACAGACCGTGTCCCCTGATATAGGAAAAGCCGATCATATCCTGAACAAATTCAAGTTCCTTAAGATACTCCTCCGTCAGCGCAAGTCCCAGGCGGCCTGTTCCCACACAGTAGTCTACATTGTTGTTAAAAGTGACCCTTCCAGCGGCTGATACCTCAATCTTTCGATCTGTCATGATAATTACTCCTTATACATTGTTTTTAATACCCTGATACAGTTTACATTACACACGGATTTACAACAAGAGCGAACAGGTGGAACGAAATAACCTGCACTGTTCACCTATCTCCGGATATATGGTAAAATACCTGGGACAGGGGGTAAAAAGATATGAATTGTCCATTTTGCGGTGAATACAATGACGACGGCGAGATCCTGTGCACCAACTGCGGCATAAGGCTGGTCAAAAGAAGCCGGGATGACGGAGCGGCGAAGATCAAACAGGAATGGCAGGATGTCGATTATGAGGACGGATATTCGGATGTGAAGAAATCCATATCTCCGGACATAAAACTGCCGTTCATAGATTTTAAGAAGATCATCGCCACAGCGGCATTTGTTGTGTTTATTATCGCATGCGTCTATTACGGGTGGTTCTTTTGGACTGAAGACGACGGTTTCAGCGTGGAGGAATCATACGAACTTTTGCAGAGCATAACCACTGCCGGTACAGATTCGGAAGAGATAACAACCGATAAAGAAATGCTCGATGAAAAAATTCCCGACGAGCAGTTCCTCTCCGCTATAGAAGGAGTATGGGTGTCAACTGACAAAGAGAACGCTGTCAGCCCCGAATATCACCTCTTCAGGGACGGAACAGGATATATCTATGTAAAGGGAATGTACAGCAAGATGCCCATAACCTGGGAATACAATGGCACAATAGATCACGCCAGTATCACAATGTATTACTCCAACAACCAGAAGGTCAGGGGGACTTTTATATTCGAGGACACTGCCTTTATTGTTTCCGGAACGCCTTACACCCGTATATCTGAATCTGATATTCTGGAGGATGATACGCCAAGCTTCGAACTGGATAAGGCTTCCCTAAAGTGGGCCGGAACATACTGGACCACGCGACTGGATAAAATGTCATTTCCCGTCATAATCCTGGGATCGAACGGACGCGGTCAGATCAATTACCCTGACAGTAATATAGTCACCTTCTCATGGGTCTATGAAAACCCCAACCCGGGACACGGCGGCTACATACATATGACCTACGTCAGCATAGATTCACCCGATTACCTGATGCCTGCCGATGACAAAATGCTGGACTTCGATGCATACGGACTCTTCGAAAAAGAGTCTGACTGAAGATCCGGATCAATTTTTAAAAGCTCTCTCCCATCTTCCGGGAGAGAGCTTTATTAACTCAGGTGCCTATACCGGTCACGTGAACCGGCTCATCATTCGGAAAGCCGTTTTACGCATTCTGCTCCTGGGCTGCTTTGATATCAGCCAGTACCTTCTGAAGATCCTCGCGGATACTAAGGTGCTGAGGACATGCCTGTTCGCACTTTCCGCACTTCTTGCAGGCTTCTGCTGTCTTGCCGTCCTTTACCATATTATCCCAGTTCCATTTTACGACTCCGTAGTTCTGGTACATATGATAACGGTTCCATACACTGAAATTGCCCGGAATATCGACTCCGAAGGGACATGGCATACAGTATCTGCAGCCGGTACACCCATTCCGGATACGGCTGTTCATGATCTCCTTGATCCTGTCTATAGCCTCATATTCCTTATCGGTCATGGGTTCAAAATCAGTAAAGGTTGCAAGATTGTCATCAACCTGATCCATGGTGGACATTCCGCTGAGAACAGTAAGGATATTGGGAAGTGTCGCAACATATCTGAGAGCAAATGACGCCGCACTCTTTCCGGGTCTCAGTTCTCCGAAGATGTCCATGATATCGTCGGAAAGCTTTGCAAGAGAACCGCCCTTTACAGGCTCCATGATGGTAAGAGGCACGCCCTTTTCCTCGGCAAGCTTATAGCCCTTCATTCCGGCCTGATCTTCGGTATCCATATAATTGAGCTGGATCTGGCAGAAATCCCAGTCTCTGTAATTAATGATCTCTTCAAAGGCACTGTACTCGTCATGGAAGGAGAATCCGAGGAATCTTATCTTACCCTCAGCCTTCAGCTCCTCAAGTCTCTTAACGGTACCGAGCTCCACCATCTTTCTCCAGCTTCCGCGGTTCATGGCATGCATCAGATAGAAATCAAAATGGTCTGTCTGAAGCTTTTCAAGCTGTTCATTAAAATACTTATCAACATCCTCTATGGTATTGATGAACCATATGGGAAGCTTGGTCGCAAGATAATAGGAATCCCTGGGATACTTCTTAAGAGCTTCACCAACAAAAAGCTCGCTCTCTCCGTCATGATAAGGATATGCGGTGTCGATATAGTTGACGCCTGCTGCTATGGCCTTATCAAGCATCTCCTGTGCAAGAGGCCTGTCGATCTTGCCTTCGGAATTTGTGGGA
The DNA here is from genome assembly GCA_902761225.1 of uncultured Lachnospiraceae bacterium. Classification (GTDB taxonomy): domain Bacteria; phylum Bacillota; class Clostridia; order Lachnospirales; family Lachnospiraceae; genus AC2028. The sequence continues at coordinate 2,706 of CACWJQ010000036.1, forward strand.
AATCTCATGCATCCGAATCCCAAAAGCGATACATCTATCCCAAGCTTATCAAATCTTCTCTTTTCCATACCTTTTCCCCTTTATATAAACCTCAGACGGCACAATCCGTCATATAAAACTTTACCATAGGAGTTTCGGAATAATAAAGCAGATTATTGTGAAGATATCTCCCATTTTTTGTACGTCCCGGGCACTCAGCCTGACACGATGTTTTTACCGTAGCACTCATCGGGGCGTGCTGTCTTTACCGCAGCACTCATCCGGGGCATGCTGTCTTTACCGCTCTACGCACATACAGCTTCTGCGGGTCAGGTCATCTCAAAGAATTCACATTTCAATAAAAAACGGGACTTACCGTTAAGCAAGTCCCGTTTTAAGATCAATATCATAAGGCATTCATCAGCACATCTTGTCAAGAGATACAGGATCGTTACTGACCGCCATAGCCTCTTCTCTTGTAACTCTGCCGTGGATGATGAGGGATGCAAGATCGTCGTTGAGAAGGTGCATGCCCAGGTTACGGCTACTCTGGATGATAGAAGGGATCTGAATGGTCTTCTTATCACGGATGAGGTTGCCTACAGCAGGTGTGTTGGTCATGATCTCGGTTGCCACAACACGTCCTCTTCCATCAGATGTGGGAAGAAGGGTCTGGGTGATAACTCCTCTGATAACGTTGGAGAACTGGGTTCTGATCTGATCCTGTCCTTCCATGGGAGTTGCATCGATGATTCTCTCGACTGTCTGTGCAGCACTTGTGGTATGAAGTGTTGAAAGGACCAGGTGTCCTGTCTCAGCTGCGGTGATAGCTGCGGAGATGGTCTCGAAGTCTCTCATTTCTCCTACAAGGATGATATCGGGGTCTTCACGGAGAGCTGAACGGAGAGCACCTGCGAAGGTCTCAACGTCTCTTCCGACTTCTCTCTGGTGGATCATTGCCTTATCATGAGGATATACATACTCGATAGGATCCTCGATGGTGATGATGTGTCTTGAGGTGTTGTGGTTGATATAGTCAACCATTGATGCAAGAGTGGTGGACTTACCGGAACCGGTAGGTCCGGTTACAAGTACAAGTCCTCTGGGCATCTCTGCCAGATCCTTGACAACAGGAGGAAGACCGAGTTCCTCGAATGAAGGGATGTTCTGATTCAGGATACGGATACTTGCTGCGAGATTATTTCTCTGATGATAGATATTGGCTCTTATTCTGGTGCCGTCCCAAAGCATGACACCGACGTCGAGGTCCTTGCCTCCGGAAACGGTTTCTACCTGCTCCTGATCAAGGAAAGAGAAGATCATGTTCCTTGACTCTTCAGCTGAAGGTGCGGGTTCGAGGATCTGAAGCGTACCGAATCTTCTGATAGCGAGATTGGTACCTACCGTAATGTGGATATCAGAGCACTCGTTCTTTTTCGCGTATTCGACCAGTTCTTTAAAATCCATCAAAATCATTCCTCCCTAATAAGAGTTCATATTGAGCGTGGCGACGCACCCTGATGGTGTATCAGAACGCAGGATCAACATCTGTGTACGCAAATACAACACACTCAGTTATTATAACAGAATTCATGCCTACATACCAACTACTATTTTATACCTCTCATCCTCTCCCACTCTTCTTGGTGAAAAGTCTTTGCCATAACAGTTCTCAGTTACCCTGCCCGCGCCGAAAACACGCTTTTTTTGATTATACAATACTCACATGTTAAAATCATCCTTGTCACAATGCTGTGAACATACAAGTTAAAGGAGGATCGTCATGGTCAGACACGTGATCGTTTGGACATTAAAGGATGAATACAGTGAAAGCGAGAAGGAAACCATCAAAGCCGGTATCAAGGAAGGTCTTGAGGCACTTATCGATAAGGTTCCCGGCATCGTGGAGATAAAGGTATATACGGATAAGCTTCCAAGCTCCAATGCAGACCTTATCCTGGATTCTTCATTTGAAAGCGAGGAAGCCCTCAAGGGATATGCCGTGCATCCCGCACACGTAGCGGTTGCAGACGGCAAGGTAAGACCCTATGTAAAGCAGAGAAGCTGCTTTGACTTCGAAGTATAAGACATAAAAATACCCTCTTTACCTGCAGACAGGCGGTAAAGAGGGTTTATTCATCTCAGTGATCTTCGTATATTACGATATTTTTTCCGTTCTGCTTTCCATAATACATCCTCTCATCAGCAACCTTGATGATGTCCTCCGGAGTATGGATCCCGTCTCCGAATTCTCCGAGTCCGATGGTGATGGTAGCGGGGATCCGCTTGTTAAAGAACACCGTGGGGCTCACCTCAACAGCCCTTCTGAGACTCTCCATCTTCTCTCTTGCAGCCTCAAGCCCGGTACCCTTCATGAGGATGATGAACTCCTCTCCGCCCCATCTGCAGGTTTCGCAGCCGTTCATCTCCTTATTCATGATCCTGGTGATGTGTCTTATGACCTCATCTCCGCCGTCGTGTCCGTATGAATCATTTATACGCTTGAAATTATCAATATCACAGAAGGCGATACTGAATCCCGCAGAGCCCTTCTCCTTCATGAGCTTTTCAACGATCGGCAGGAATCCTCTCCTGTTAAGCATGCCTGTCAGAGCATCCTCCGAAGCATCGGCCGTCAGCTGCTTATTTTCCTTCTCAAGGTTCGTGACCTCGCCCTCGCTGGAATAGATATAGATGGCGTTATAGAAGACTGTCGAAAACACCATGACAAAGGATGAGAAGATCACTATGGTCGTCTTCATCACATCCGGAATATCATAGACAGGTCTTACCTGCGCAAAGGTTATATACAGATAGACAAACAGTCCGAAATTCATTATAAGAAGGACTAAAACATGCCATCTGCTCTTTCCCTTAAACAGAAAGCATCCCAGATAGATTATTATCGGCACTATGGAAAAAAGGAAACAATAAGTCCCGCATCTTAAGCCTATGAAATAAGTGGAGATAATGGTATATGCCGTCACCTCGGCGACAATACTTACATATACCGGAAGAACATGTCCCGTTCTGCACAGGACCATACAGAAAAGATACACAACAACACTGAGTATATTGAAATATACAAGAGGAAAGACTTCGACCGCAAGCATGATCGCAAGCAGTACCGCATGCACCATACCCATGATCATTACAGTCACAAAGTTACTGTTATGGACCAGGAAGTGTATGGTTTTATCGAATAGGCCGGCCTTCTTCATTCTCTCCCCTGTTCTGCAAATAACCCCTCAGGATCAATTCCCTATTCCATTGTACACTATTATCTGTCCTGTGACCACCTGACGAATTTCCAGAAAAGCCTCCAGATGATCCTTACAATGATATAGAGTATGAGCCCTATGATGGGAGCTATCCATAAGGGCTTGTGGATCAGCCACAGAACCGGAAGTGCGATGACCGTTCCGAGGGCAACCCATTTAAGGGCGTACAGTATCCAGATGATACACATTACAAACGCCCCAAGCTTCGTATCCTTATTATCCTGTACCCGTTTTTCGTTCTCGTTCATCTTACAGCTGTGTTATATCTGGCTCTTTCGCCGCCGATGTACTTATATCTGCTGACTCCCGCAAGTATGATGGCTTCGCCTATCTTCCTGTTTTCGAGCTTGGCAGGAACCACCACAGGTCTCATATGCATTCCGATCATGACACCGCCGATGTCTATTCCGACAGCAGCCTTTGCTGCGATATCCTCCACCACAACCGGCTCCTTAAGTGAATAGTAATGCTTTGTGGCAAATGCCCCGCCGCCCTTTTTGTGAGGCACCACGTTAACTATGTTAAAACCGTACTTCTCCGCAACAGCCTTCTCCACAACAAGTGCGCGGTTAAGATGCTCGCAGCACTGAACCGCGATCTCAAACTCACCTGCAAACACTTCGGTAAATGCCCTGTACAGCTCCTCTGCGATATCCTCACTGGAATCCGTTCCCGGCATCTCTCCGAGTATGGTACTGGTAGAGCATCCGACAACCAGCAGGTCGCCGATCCTGTGCTCAGCCTTTTTCTTTATCTCTTGAAAAACCTGTTCAGCCTGTTCGTAAATCTCCATCTTTTCAATTCTCCTTAAAACGCAGAATGCGTAATCATATATTACTTCCCAGCCATATCCTGCTCACAAGGTCTATGGCGAAGAGTACCGTTATCAGGATAAAACATATATTGTGAACCTTCGATGTGCGGAACCTGTTCTGGAACTTTTTGATCAGAGGCTGTATCAGACACATTGCAGCCCAGATGAGGAGTCCGAACATAAGTCCCGGAACAAGTGCGATCCTTCCGTCAAAATTCAGGAAGTATCCGTGGTAATCCCACATGGGTTCGCTTCCCGTTGCATCGATGATATAGCTTGCAGCCAGCTCCGCCGCAACTGCAACGAGACCGCCCACAATAAATATCATCACGGGCTTTTTAACCTTCAGCAGCGTAAAGATACCCAGTATGATGAAAAATCCCACACCGTATATCGGAAGCCACGGCCCGAACAGCACTCCCCTGTTGATGAAGCCTCTCCTGTGGTAGATCATACAGCACCACACGGATTCATACACCCATCCCAGAATGCAGTAGACCAGGAAATACTCCATGTAGTCACGGAAGATGCCATAGTATTTTAATCTCTTATCATTTTCACTCATATTCATTTCTTAAACGCTGTTCCGATAAAGCATGCAACATCACGATCCGTGTCATCGTATACATCCACCTTTATCACCGTGGTAGTCCTGCCGTCCTTGATGCAGGATGACTTTGCAAAAAGCTTCTTTCCCTTTGGTGCGGACAGATAGTTGATGCTCACCTGTGATGCTACTGAAGGAAAATGGATATTGTTAGCCATGACAGCTAGTGCCAGATCTGCAAGTGTGAAGATAGCACCTCCCATGACTCCGCCGTTAGCATTCTGCAGACGCTCCGTTATCTCCACGCTGCAGACCACCTCGTCAGATGAAAAGGAATCTATCTGCATTCCCGCATTTGTTGCAAACAGGTCGTTCTTAAAATACTCTCTTACTTCTTCAAGTGAATTAAACATTTTTAAAAGCTCCGTATTTCTTATTTCCAGACATATCCTGCCTTAATCACTGTCTCTATGTGATAACTCGCCTTACCGAGCGACTTTCTGAGCTTCTTGATATGAGTGTCGACCGCTCTGTCGAATCCTTCATAATCCGAGCCCCATATCCTGTCAAGAATCTGGTCACGGCTGAGTACCTGTTCCTTGTTCTCGATAAAGTATATCAGAAGTGCATACTCCTTCGGCGCAAGTTCGATACGCTTTCCGTTCACCTTCACAAGTCTTCTCGCCGGTTCAATGGTGATCTCATCGATATTAACCAGACCGTCCTTTACCATGAGACCTTTGTAACGCTTTATCAGGACATTTATCTTGGCAAGAAGTATGCCTGTGGAGAAGGGCTTGGTTATGTACTCATCAGCACCTATCTCATATCCTGCGACTATATCAGCCTCGGTATTCAGTGCCGTGAGGAATATGACAGGAATGTCAAGTCTGCTCCTGATATATTCGCAGACTTCCTTGCCGTTCTTACCCGGCATCATGATATCAAGTATTATCAAATCGTAACTGTTATTGTCAATAGCCGTGACGGCCTCATTACCGTCACATACAGCATCCACATCAAAACCGTTCTTGGTAAGATAAACAGTGATGATATCACGCAGTGTTTTCTCATCCTCTGCAACAAGTATCTTTATGTTATCGCTCATTTTGCGCCCTTCACCCAAACCGCACCATGCAGCCCGTCAGTGAATCCCCCTTAAGCATTATATAATCCATCTCCGTTCAGTACAATGCCGATCATTTCAGAAAAGGACCGGTCCGTGTGGACCGGTCCTCTAATGTTTAATAATCTGCCTTCTTCAGCTTGAACCAGAGTACAGTGCCGTCAGTTCCGGCTGTACACCCGAATGATGCCTTATGTGCCTTCAGCATTACACCCGCGGGAACAAGTCCTATTCCGTTGCTTCCAAGTTCCCCTGCCCTCTCCTGATCGGCAAATCCGTATTTATTCCAGATCCCTTTTGCTTCTTTTTTATCTGCCCATAAAGTGTCACTCTTAACCTCCAGGCTTACATTCATGCCGGCTCTCAGAACGATCATGATCCTCTTATCGGAATTTTCCGCTGTTTTAATGATCATGCTGCTTATAACCATGTTCATGATCTCGGGATCGGCATTCACAATGCATTCATCACCGTTTGCTGAATCCACCGACACACTGATACCTTTTTTCTTAAGGACCGGATCAAGATGTTCAACAACCGATGAGGTGAAACGGTACAGGTTGAATTCCTCACATTCAACATCCACTCTGCCCTGTTCAAGCCCTCTGACTTTCAGGATCTTCTTTATGACATCATTCATCCGGTCAACTTCGGTCATGATACCGCCCGAATACAGATCTCTTTCGGATTCATCGGCATTTTTCCAGTCAGAGGTCGCCTTCTTCAATGCTTCAAGCGGTGCGATCATTTCACGGGACAGTTCCTCGGATAATCTGTAAGCTGCACTTTCTTCATTCTTTTCATCAAAAAAAACAGCAAATTGACTATGTCTTATGAATATGATCACGATCATCACAGCCAAGCCTATCCAGCTGATCAACATATATGCAGCTTCACTTGATGCATATGCCCCACTCAGCGGCCTGATCCCATAATGCAGGCTTGCCAATGGATCCTCATTATCTCGTTCCTCTTCCGGAACATTGTAACTAATATGCGTCAATCTATCGAAATTATACTTTTTCAATTCATTAATTGGAACAAACTCGTAATCATAATATGTCTCAAACAGGTCTCTTTCCCATTTGGGATATGAATCAGCCACCTCTTCCATATAATCACTGGAGTAGGTGTATGCTTCAATAAATAAACGCATACCGCCATGAATACAGTATGTCATATCTCTAAGCAGCGCTTCAGTCTTCTTAAGGTCTTCATTGTACTGTTTTCCGGCGACATGATCAAAAAATATATCGTTCAATCTCTCTGCCTTAAGGATCAGAAAAACATTCAGCATGATCTTTACAACTATGTAAAAAACCAAAAGGATAAGACCGGTGATCATGACATTTTTAACTTTAGCCTTCATTTCTTCAGTCCTCCTTTCCTGCTTTGCACCGGTTCATTTCGAACCAGAATGTGGTTCTATTATCCTCAGAAGCACATCCGTATTTTGCCCTGTGAGCTTTGAGTATATTTCCTGTAACGGCAAGCCCGACACCACTGCTTCCGAACCTGTCAGTCCTCGCATCATCATTCTTATAGAACAACTTCCAGACCTTTCTGCTGTCATTCTTATCGATGGATGTTCCATCGTTGGTAACTCTTAATGCTACTTTACTGCCGGAAACAAGCTCTATCGTGATCTCTCGTGCCGAGTATTTGACTGCATTGGAGATAAAGTTCCCCACAGCGATCCTGAGCATCTCCCGGTCACCTCGTACAATGCAGCCTTCCGGATGATCAGCTGTGATCTTTACAGACAGCTTCCTTTCTTCTATGACCGGTTTTTGCTGTTCATATACTTCCTGAACCAGCAGATACAGATCAACGTCCTGCTTATTCATTTTGACCCTTCCGGATCCGACATCACTTATCCCGACAAGCTTATGAACCATGCCATCCAGATGATCCACCTCTGCGCCGATCTTTTCGAGATACTCCGGCTTGTCCGCATCATCGATATAATTCCAGTTCTCTACAGATGCTTTCAAAATAGCCAGCGGAGTTTTCAGCTCATGGGAAAAACCGGTGATCAGAGTCGAAGACATCAGTTTATCGAATCTGCCGCTTCTGATGGTTTTGGTATCCGAAAATAATATGTAACGATCCAGAAGTATCACACCTGCGATATATACAAGGTAAAGCAGGAAATATTTTTTAAATACGATCAGGATAGGATAATATACAAAAACCAACCTGTGCTCTTTATTTACCCAAAACGCCTGTACTGCACTATATTCGACAAAATCACATCCTTCAAGGGAACCCCACTCGATATCATTGTAAATTTTTAATGCTCTATTGGAAAAATCGAGCCCATCGACATCAGTTATTCCTTTTTTTGAACCATAAAAATATATTCCTTCTCCCGATATCTCATCCGAGATCTTTTTCAGAAACCGGTAACGATACAGATCTTCATCGTATTCCGGATCCGACACGGAAATCCCTCTATATACATCCTCCTCCGCCTTTTCTATAGCGCTCAAAATACAGTTGACCACCTTATTAGGTATTGAGAAGATCTGATAATCAATGAGCAGATACAGAAACAGCGCTGCAAGGGATGTGATCAACACACACGATATCAATCTCTTTTTGCCGTACTTTTCCTGCATTTGTTTTCCCTCCTTCATCAAAGCAGTTGTATTTTACAATGATGAAGATAATATGCCCATGTGTACTCTTTATGTACATACAAAAATTTTCAAAAAAATACGGATCAGTCTGCATCAAACCGATCCGCATATTCATTCAGATATCACCGTTGCTCACATCTGCATCAACGGGAACATCCGCACAGGATCAATATTAACGTAAGAATACCTAATACCGTTTTTTTCATAAATCAAATTTATCCTTCATGATGCAGGGTTTCCGGGTTGCCCGGGTTGCATCGGTTGCATGGGCTGTACCGGTTGCATGGGCTGTACCGGCTGCATCGGTTGTATAGGCTGTACAGGTTGTACAGGCTGTTGCTGTTTTTTCTTCCTGCCTGATAGTTTATAAAACGGTGTGCAGATCAAATCGAAAATCCACTTAACGAAGAGAGGTCCGATAACACCGAAGAACACATATACCAATTTGAAATCCGGACTAATTTCCCAGTAGTACCACTCCGATCCCTGAAAATACTCAACGTCAAAATACAGAAGCGGTGTCACATACTCATCTATCGCCAGCAGAATACAATTGAGCAGATTGAAGAAAACTACATGCAGACCCATTATCCAGAAGGTATTGCAGGACATATAGTTGACGAATCTGCTCTCATAAACAGGCTTGCCGATCAGGGTGACCAAAGTAAGCCAGAATGTAATACCTACGAGCGAAGATACAAGCGGTGTAACTAAATAAGGACTTGTGAATCCTGACAGTTCGTCAAGGGCATCAAATGCCAGATCATATCCTATCGGCAGATACATGGTGCGGACTGCATTTATGATGAGCATCAGTGCCATAAGTCCGATCTTGCCGCCTGCGGGAATCGAGTCATGTTTTTTCTCAAGATGATTCCTGTAAAGAACTCCAAGTTCAAGAAAAGGAAGGAAGAACATAACCTTGAGAGGAACCAGGAAATATTCGATCGTCTCGAAATCATAAGTCTTCGCCAGATATACGACCAGCACATTCAGAGCGCTGAAAAGAACGAACATCACATAACTGTTCCAGATCTTATAAAGGAATTTCTTTAAGATCGCATAGACGATCAACGTCGCGAAAAGAGAAATAACAAACCACATGGGTTCTGCTATCAGGAAAGGTGCACCAACGGTGATGACTCTCTGAAGTATATACTGGAGATACCAGCCTGAAAGCGGTATGGTATCCACACCCTTGATCACATAGGTAAGCTGTTGAAGCCCGTACACGATTGCCGCTATTCCGACAAAGGGGACCAGCAGATTCTTTATTTTCTTTCCAAAATACGGAAGCAGTTTTGTAGAGTTATCAACTTTATTGAAGTACCCCGATATAAAAACGAACATCGGCATAAAAAAAGAATTGTACGGTATATAATCACCAAACATATTAAGTGCCGTGAAGGTGTGACTGTCCACGACCATGAAAATACCCAGTGCGGAAAGCACCATGAATTTCTTATTGGATTTACTGCGACGCTCAGCCATTATCAGATTTACACAGACCGCTCTTACCGGTCCGAGTGCCCTCCCTAAATACTGTATTATAGCAAAAAATGACAGAAAACTTAACAGAAAAACAGATGCAAAAACACATCCCCTACAATAAAATATCTATGTAGTTAAGATAATTATTGCCATCAGGCAGATACCTTATACAGACCTATCGCCCACCACTTCTGCCTATGCTAAAATGCGATCATGTGTTAATTCAGCGAAATACAAAAGGAGTACATAAAATGTTTGATTTCAAGTATTTTGCACCCACAAAGGTGCTCTTCGGAAAAAACACCGAAAGCAAAGTTGCAGAGCTTATAAAAGAATTCGGAGGAACCAAAGTCCTGATCCACTACGGCGGCGGCAGCGTTGTCCGCTCCGGACTTCTTAAGAGAGTCAAGGACACTCTTGACAGTGCCGGCATCAGCTATGTGGAGCTGGGCGGTGCCGTTCCCAATCCCCATCTCAGTCTCGTATACGAAGGCATCGAACTCTGCAAAAAAGAAAATGTCGACTTCCTGCTCGCCATCGGAGGTGGAAGCGCAATCGATTCCGCCAAGGCCATCGGTTACGGACTTGCCAATGAAGGCGATGTATGGGACTACTATGATTACAAACGCAAGGTTACCGGAAGTGTTCCTCTCGGAGTGATACTCACCATCGCAGCAACAGGAAGCGAGATGAGTGACTCTTCCGTCATCACCAAAGAAGAAGGACTGGTAAAGCGCGGATACAGCAGTGACTTCGGAAGACCTAAGTTCGCAATACTCAATCCGGAGCTCACCATGACTCTCCCCGATTACCAGACAGCATGCGGCTGCACGGATATCATGATGCATACCATGGAGAGGTACTTTACAAACGGCGGCAACATGGAGATCACCGACGCACTTGCAGAGGGACTTCTCCGTACCGTTAAAAAGAATGCCATCATACTCCGCGACGATCCTAAGAACTACGATGCTAGAGCAGAGGTCATGTGGGCAGGAAGCCTTTCCCATAACGGACTTACAGGATGCGGCAACGATGGCGGCGACTGGATGACACACAAGCTTGAGCACGAACTCGGCGGACTCTACGATGTGGCTCACGGTGCGGGACTTGCAGCCATATGGGGAAGCTGGGCAAGATATGTATATAAGAACTGTCTCCACAGATTCAAGAGATTCGCACTTAATGTAATGGATGTTGAAAATACCGGAAGCGATGAAGATATCGCGCTTCGCGGGATCGAGGCAATGGAGGATTTCTACAGAAGCATAGGAATGCCCACCAATCTCCGCGAACTCGGTGTTAACGCTACAGATGAAGATCTTGTGTTAATGGCTCACAAGTGTGCTGTAGGAGTCGGAGGAGAAATGGGATCTGCAAAGGTACTCAACGAAGAAGCCATGCTCGAGATATTCAGGGCAAGCATGTGATGCGGATAAAGCATCATCTCATTTTGCCGGCGATCATCTGATACGTACAGGACACCGGCTTGCATTGCCGGCAATCATATGATAAATAAAAAAGCGGTCACCCCTGGTTAGGAGTGACCGTTTTATAATTCATATCTTAATTACTTCTTAGCACCGTTAACGATGTCCTTGAGTGCCTTGCCAGCCTTGAACTTAGGAACAACAGCTGCAGGAATCTTGATAGCTTCGCCGGTCTGAGGATTCTTGCCCTTACGAGCTGCTCTCTTGGAAGTCTCGAATGTTCCGAAGCCTACAAGCTGAACCTTTCCCTTCTTCTTGAGCTCCTTGGATACGGTGCCGGTGAAAGCCTTGAGTGCCTTGTCAGCATCAGTCTTGCTAAGGCCTGTTTCCTTTGCGATTGCATCAACTAACTCTTGTCTGTTCATATGAATTCTCCTCCATTTTTTGATGTTGCTTTCCGCAACAATGCTATTTTACCGCTATATACAGCGTATTTCAACAGTTTTACGTGATATTATCCGTATTTGAAGCACTTGTCTGATCGGATACAGACTGAAGTGTTATAGGAGGAGGTGTCTGTACTGCTTCAGGCATTTGTATGGACTGTACAGGCTGCTGGTATGCAGGCTGTGCGTACTGTGCCTGCTGGGTATACGCCTGAGGTGCAGACTGCGCAGGTGTTACAGACTGTACCGGTGTTGCAGGTGCTGCGGGCTGCTGGTATGCAGGCTGGGTGTACTGTGTCTGCTGGGTATACGCCTGAGGTGCAGGCTGCGCAGGTGTTACAGGCTGTACCGGTGTTACAGGTGCTGCGGGCTGCTGATACGCAGGCTGTGCGTACTGTGCCTGCTGGGTATACGCCTGAGGTGCAGGCTGCGCAGGTGTTACAGGCTGTACCGGTGCTGCAGGTGCTGCGGGCTGCTGGTATGCAGGCTGGGCGTACTGTGCCTGCTGGGTATACGCCTGAGGTGCAGGCTGCGCAGACGTTACAGGCTGTACCGGTGTTGCAGGTGCTATGGGCTGCTGATACATCGGCTGTACACCGGGCTGTGCGGGCTGCAAAGGCTGCACAGGTGCTGCAGGTTGCATCATGGGCTGTCCCACCATCGGAGCAACCATCTGAGCCTGAAGAGGCTTGGGTGTTCCGCATCGTCCGCAGAAATTAAATACAGAAGCCGTTCCACAGTTCGGGCAAAACCATGCAGCCTCCATGGGACGCTGCTTTCCGCAGGTGGAACAGAAATTGTGAAAATTCGTGGTTCCGCATCCGCACACCCACTGTCCTGCTGTCACAGGCATATAAAGTGTCTGCATCCCGCCCGGCAGGAATACGATGCAGAAATCCTTCTTTGATGATGTATGTACCATCACGAAGGATATGACGAACATTGCGACCACAAATATGATCCAGAAAAGGAAGCTCACTCCCGTTAAAAGTGAATTATCCATTGCGGTTCCCGCAAAAATAACCGCGTCATAAAGACCGTGTACAACTATCGGGAAGATCATGGAAAGAGCATTGTATTTGGAATAATCGCTCTTATTGCCGGTGATCGAAGCATATTTTGCCTTGCTGTAGAAGAATCCCATAAATACCGCAAAGCAGGCGTGTCCGGGAACTGCAGTGAACATTCTCATGATTGCAGTGCCCCATCCGTTCATAAACACGTACATTACATTCTCGATACATGCGAATCCCAGTGAAGTAAACACCGCATAAACTATCGCATCGAAGCTGTAATCAAAATTTCTGTTCTTCCAGGTGATAAGTCTGAGTACCGTGTACTTTCCCATCTCCTCAGCAGGTGCAACGACCAGCATTGCAAGCAGGAATGCATTAAGTACCGGCACGCCGGAAAAGATCAGATTAAAGACAGACTCACCTATCAGCTCGAGGATCATTGCGGTTATCGAAGTTCCCATGCCTGCGAAGAACAGTCCGATCAGAAGCCCCATGGGTTCCTTCTCCGTCTTATCCTTGAAATAGATAAAAAGGAGCAGTGCGATAACCGGGATCAAAGCCAGTGCAAAAATAAACATATTCTTTCCCCTACTCTTAAAGATTTTAAAAAACAAACAACACCCATTATACGATAAAAATTGTTGTTTAACGATACCCTTATACCATATCTTGCGATTGATTTTTGCAAACGTATGTTCTATGATTTTATCAGAACAAATGTTCGTAGCAGTATCATACGATGCATTAACCATTACACATTATGGCCGGCAGCACAGCACCGATATGCCGGAAGCGGAGGTGTTGATCATGGGTGAACATAAGATAATCGCGGTGGACTTCGACGGAACTCTCTGTTTCAGCAACTGGCCCGCACTCGGTGAGCCCAACGTTGCTCTTATCGAATATCTCAAGGACTGGAAGAAGGGCGGCAACAAGCTGATACTCTGGACATGCAGGGCCGGTGATGCTCTTGATATGGCCGTATCATGGTGCACCGAACATGAGCTCGTATTCGATGCCATCAATGACAATCTTCCGGAGATAGTTGAGAAGTATGGCAACAATTCGAGAAAGATAACCTGCGACTACTATATCGATGACAGAGCAATGCTCCCGGAAAGCGTCCGTATATGAACGAAGGCGGAAGTACAGGCTGTTTTATAGCGATAGATATGAAGAGCTTCTATGCCTCTGTGGAATGCGTAGCCAGAGGACTTGATCCGCTGAAGGCAAGACTCCTGGTTGCCGATGAAAGTCGCACCGATCAGACCATCTGTCTTGCAGTCTCCCCCGCACTCAAGGCGATGGGCGTTCCGGGAAGACCGCGCCTTTTCGAGGCAAAGCAGGCTATCGGCAAATACGAACGCCTCCACAGGACCAAAGTGTCATATCTCATAGCAACGCCGCGAATGGCCGAATACGAACGGGTATCCGCCCTGATATACTCCGTATATCTTAAGTACGCAGCTGCAGAGGACATTCATATATACAGCATCGACGAATGCTTTATCGACTGCACGCACTATCTTCATCTCTACAGGGACTCTGCTGTGTTCATGCATCAGTCGCCTGCATATGCCATGGCGATGACGATCATCAGGGATGTGCTCTCCACCACAGGCATCACCGCCACCGTGGGAATAGGGACCAACCTGTATCTGGCCAAGGTGGCAATGGATATCGTTGCCAAGAAGGCACCTCCCGACAGGGACGGAGTGCGTATTGCGGAGCTTAATGAGTATTCATATAGGATACTTTTGTGGGATCATACTCCTCTTACGGACTTCTGGCAGATCGGCTCAGGTAAGGCAAGGCGTCTTGAAAACAGCCATATGTACACAATGGGTGATATTGCGGAGAGAACGCTCTGCAACGAAGAATGGTTCTATAAGGCGTTTGGCATCGATGCGGAGATACTCATAGACCACGCATGGGGCATCGAGCCTGTACAGATGTGCGATATCAAGAACTACAGATCTGACAACCACTCTCTTTCCAACGGACAGGTTCTTCCGCGCCCTTATAAATACGACGAAGCCAGGAATGTATTCTGCGAGATGACGGATGTGCTGTGCTGTGATATGTACAGGAAGAATCTGATATCCGGAATATTTACCTGGTGGGTAAGTTACGACTATAAGAGTCTGGAATACTGCCCGCATTACGAAGGCCCGCTTGCACTGGACTATTACGGAAGGCTTCATCCGAAGCATTCAAACGGAACGGTACGGACACTTGAAGCGACGAATTCCCCGCGTGAGATCACACCGCTGCTCTCAGGTTCCTTCGACATGAAAACAGACCACAGACTGCTCTACCGCAGACTGGGGGTCTGTGCCTGCAATGTTATCGATACCGGCGGGATGTATCAGCTCAGTCTCTTTACCGACAGGGATAAGCTTGATAAAGACAGAAAGCTCCACGCAGCGATGCTTGAAGCAAGGACCAGATTCGGAAACAATGCTATCGTCAAGGGCATCAACCTGCTCGAAGGAGCTACCACCATGGAAAGAAATACCCAGATAGGGGGACACCGGGCATAGACTGTCCCCGTAAGGAGGCTGATATCAGTGAACACCGGTGACAATATGGATATCCCCAAGGACTTCCGCTATGAGCATGTTCTGCGCATGGGAAAACCGGTCCATGAAAAGTATGACCGGTTCTCGCTGAGGCATCCCGCAATGCCATTGGATAAAAGAGCTAAGATCTTCTCTCCCTTTGATGCACTGAAGGGCTTCAGCGATGCCATATCCTCCACCGAAGCAGAATTCGGTCGTGAAGGAAAGGAATGTGAGCCCGAAGAAGGGCTATGCGGAGATGACGAACAGATATATGATGATGTAAAAGGAACATTGCCTATGTGTACCAGATACTATATGGATGACGCCTCTGAAGAGATGGCGGAATACATAATGAAAGCCAGGAAGACAAAACTGACCGAGTCCTTCATGCGCAAAGCCGCACGTCCCATAGTAAGCGGCGGAGAAGTGCGCCCTACGGACATCGCACCTGTGATCGCGCCGAATTCCGAAAGAAAGCCTGCGGTCTTTCCGATGCAATGGGGATTCAGAAATCCGGATCACGACTTCACGGTCTTCAATGCACGCTGTGAGACCGCAGACACCAAGCCCACATTTTCGGAAGCCTGGAAATCACACAGATGCATCATTCCCGCATCCTATTACTTTGAATGGGAACATATAAAGAGCACCGACGGCAAAGTAAAGACCGGGGCGAAGTACGCCATTCAGCCGGCAGGTGACGATATGACCTGGCTGTGCGGCCTGTACCGTATGGAAGACAGTCTGCCTCACTTTGTGGTCCTCACCCGTGATCCCGTGGGTGAACTTGCCGCCATACACGACCGCATGCCTCTTATGATGCCCCGTGACATGATCGATGCATGGATTGATCCGGACGCAGATCCTGCCTCTCTTCTGTCCGGTGCACTCACTGATATGATCATAGAAAAAATGTGAGCGCTTACAAAATTTTCAACATGATAATTCGGGATTTTTCTACAAATAAATGTATTGAATACATTATTTTCTTAAACTATAATATTAGGACAAAAAATCATTAACTTTCAATTCCCGGAGGAATCATGGAAAAGAAAAAAATAATCACAATAGGAATCATAAGCGCTGTGGTCATATTAGCGATAATACTGATCCGCGTGGCAACACACCACGATGTCGATCCCGGCACCCGCACCATCAGGATAGTCGAGATGGACGGTGCATGTTCGGTTGAGCGTAACGGCAAGGAGATCGTCGCATCCAAGGGAATGTTCCTCTTCTCAGGGGACATACTCATAGTTCCCGATGCATGTCAGGCACGTGTAAGCATTGACGGTGACAAACAGTTATATCTCGATGCAGGTTCAAGGGTCGGCATCACCGCATCAGGAGATGCAACAACCAGCCATACATCACTCTTCCTGTATGACGGTGCAATGATGACCGAGGTTTTCGAGAAGCTTACACCCGAATCATCCTTCACCATCGTTACCCCCAATACACTCATGGCCATAACCGGCACAAAGACTCTTTCACAGATCGGCAGGGATCTTAATGGCAACTTAAGAACCAGCACTGCGATCATTGAAGGCACCGTAGAATTCAAGGCTATCTGCTTAGATACCACGGGAAGCATCGTATGCGTTGATTCAACCCTCTATTCAGGTGATCAGAATTCCTACGCTACAGCCTCCAACCGGCTGGTAGATGCAGAAGAAATGAAGACTATCGGAAATGTCGGAAAGACCCATACCGGCCAGACGCCGTTATCTGCCTCAGCAGACGAAGCCGGATTCATAGTCGGTGATGCAGCATTTGATCCCGGATTCATCGATAATGCCAAGAGCATTTCCCTCGCCAATGCGCAGGAAGCTGTACAGGGACTTGATGGTACCGAAGCAGCCAAGTTCATGTCAGATGCGGAAGCAGTTGCAACCGTGTTCGATGATGTCAAGTATGTATCCGGACAGGTACTTGCAGCCGAGGAAGCTGCCGTTGCAGTTGTAGATCCCAGTGCAAATACCAACTCCAATGCATTCTCTGATGTTCAGGTAGGTGTTGTAAATCAGGATACTCCCGCACCCACTGAAACAGCTGTTGCAGATGCAACTCCTGCTACAACAACCACTACTACAACCAATAACAACAATACCGGCAATAACAATAATAACCACAACAATACCGGTAATAACAATAATAACCACAACAATACCGGTAATAACAACCACGCCAATACAGGCAATACCACAACTACTACTCCGGCAGTAA
>CACWJQ010000037.1 GCA_902761225.1 uncultured Lachnospiraceae bacterium
ACAGGCTCTTATACCCAGATGGGCTTTATTTAAGACATGGCTGATCGGGGAGCGGGACGATGAGTCCCGCTCCTTTTTTCTGTCCTTTTTGTGAAGTAAAATTCACAAATGGTTTTCTTGAAAGTAGTCTGCAGCCTTGTTATAGTAATTACTGATATGTTTTGCGGCTGCAGGCCGGTCATTAGGATGCATGGCAGCTGTATGGATCCGTTTTGGAGGTTTATATGGATAAGGGTTATTATGAATTTCTGGTAAAGGGCAAGCCTAATACAGGGGCTAAGATCGGAAAGGTGGTTTTCTTCCTTCTTGCCATACTTACGCTTCTGGCAGCGCTCCTGTTTGGATCGCCGATACTGATAGTAGTAACGATAGCATTCGGCATAGGGGCTTATTTTACCTCGGGTTATACTGATGTTGAATATGAATATCTCTATCTGGACAAGGAATTGTCCGTTGACAAGGTGTTCAACAAGGAACGCAGAAAGCATGCCGATACATTCAAGATGGACAAGGTTCAGATCTTTGCCGCAGAAAAGAGCAGCAAGCTGGACAACTATGCAAGGGTAACGGATCTCAAGGTTACCGATTACAGCTGCCCCGATGAGAATAACGGACTTAAGAAGTTCGTAATGATATATGAAGGCGGCAGGAAGATCTATTTTTCACTCGATGAAGAGATGATCAAGGCGTTCAAGAATACCACTCCGAGAAACTTCAGCGAATATTGACAGGCGAAAATAAATTGATGCAGAGATTCCGCGGAAACGGGGATTTATTTGTGGAAACTGTTTATTGACATTACTTTTCCGTGGTGTTAACATCATTAAAATTTTTCTTTTTTCTATTAATCATTTACAAGCAGATTCGCTGCGGAAAGGAAGATCATGGCACAGATAGTAGAAGACGGTATCACATTTGATGATGTCCTGCTGGTTCCTGCGTACTCCCAGGTCATCCCCAATCAGGTAGACCTTCACACTCAGCTGACCAAGAAGATCAGACTTAACATTCCCCTTATGAGTGCCGGAATGGACACAGTTACCGAGCACCGTATGGCCATTGCGATGGCTCGCCAGGGAGGAATCGGTATCATCCACAAGAACATGTCGATCGAAGCACAGGCTGATGAGGTTGACAAGGTTAAGCGTTCTGAGAACGGCGTTATAAGCGATCCTTTTTTCTTAAGCCCCGAGCACACACTTGCCGATGCTGACGAACTGATGGGCAAGTTCCGTATATCAGGTGTTCCCGTTACAGAGGGACGAAAGCTCGTAGGTATCATCACAAATCGTGATCTTAAATTCGAAACAGACTATACCAAGAAGATCAAAGAATGCATGACAAGCGAGAATCTTGTCACCGCAAGAGAGGGTGTCACCCTCGAGGAAGCCAAGGAGATCCTTGGAAAAGCCAGAAAAGAAAAGCTTCCCATCGTTGATGAGGATTATAATCTCAAGGGTCTGATCACCATCAAGGATATTGAGAAGACCATCAAGTATCCCAATGCAGCCAAGGATGAGCAGGGAAGACTTCTCTGCGGAGCAGGTGTAGGTATTACCGCCAATGTTCTCGACAGGGTTGCAGCTCTTGTTGAAGCCAAGGTTGACGTTATCGTTCTCGATTCCGCACACGGTCATTCACAGAATGTCATCAATTGCGTGAAGATGATCAAGGAAAAGTACCCCGATCTTCAGATAATAGCCGGAAATGTTGCTACGGGTGAGGGAACAAGAGCTCTTATCGAGGCCGGAGCAGATGCCGTTAAGGTAGGTATCGGACCCGGATCCATCTGTACCACCAGAGTTGTCGCAGGTATCGGTGTACCTCAGATCACTGCCATCATGAACAGCTATGCAGTTGCCAAAGAGTACGGTATTCCCATTATCGCTGACGGAGGTATCAAGTATTCAGGAGATGTTACCAAGGCGCTTGCCGCAGGCGGAAGCGTATGTATGATGGGATCGATCTTCGCAGGATGCGAGGAGAGCCCCGGAGAGTTCGAACTTTACCAGGGAAGAAAGTACAAGGTATACCGTGGCATGGGATCCATCGCTGCCATGGAGAACGGAAGCAAGGACCGTTACTTCCAGGAAAATGCCAAGAAGCTTGTTCCTGAAGGCGTCGAGGGAAGAGTTGCTTACAAGGGACTTGTAGAGGATACCGTGTTCCAGCTCCTGGGCGGACTCAGGGCAGGAATGGGATATTGCGGAGCACAGGATCTGCCCACGCTCACAGAGACCGGCAGGTTCGTCAAGATCTCGGCAGCATCCCTCAAGGAGAGCCATCCTCACGATATTCATATCACCAAGGAAGCTCCCAACTATTCAGTGGATGCATAACTAACATAATACACAAACGGCGGGATAAAACCCGCCGTTTTTTCTATGTCTCAAAGGTCTCATTTTCTTTTATTTATGGTCGGATTATGTTATATTTTATAGTATCTATGGTTATATCTATTTTCTGTTTGCGGACAGATCCTTAGAGGTATCTATGAACAAAGTCAGAGTTATTGACAGAAAGAAACTTCAGATGGTACAGGACCTGGCCTGCTCCTTCATGGGAGTGAGCTGCGTTGTGCTTGGAAGGGATCGAAAGCCTCTTTCCCAGATAAGCAATGCACAGGCGTCTTCAGATGCCATATCCCAGCTCCTTGGAAGCGAGTATCTGGACAATATGCTGGATAATGTGAGCGACGATACTCCCGAGGATATCTGTATCCAGAGCATAGAGGACAGTGAAGACGGGATGGTACTGGTGGCAACTGTCAGCATACAGCCCGCAGGACAGACTTATATTTATGTGGTCGTATCTGCTCCCGGAAGTTATACAGAGGCAAGGTTCGATCAGTTTGTAGATGTTGTCAAGGCTTCGGTTGAAGGATACTTAAGCCCTGCTCCCGAAGACGGTTCGGATCCCGATGCCTTCTATGAAGGGGATGTGACCGATAAGACCAAAATGACTCTTGAGACGGTCAAGAGCATACTGGAGCTTCTTGATTCCGATGAAGGGCTTGAGGCGATACTTCAGAAATGGCTGACCATAGTATCGCTGTTTCTTGATATCGAAGGGTCCGGTGTGTTCAGACTCGGAGCAGAGGGTACGGACGTTGTTGCCAAGTACGCCATGCAGGGAATGGTGGCTGATTTTTCACTGAAGAATTCCATGCCTCCGGCTGATGCCTTTAAGGGTCATCTGCCTCTCTATGTTTCTTCCGACGAGCTCGACAGGAATCCGGGACTTTATGAGGTAAGAAAATACGGCATCAAGGCCATGATCAACTATCCTCTCTTTATCCGTGAGGATGGGGACAGTGCATTTGTTGCAGGATTCGTACACAGGAAGCACAGACGCAACTGGACACATGACGAGATGCGGTTCATGGATGATGCGGTGAAGATACTGCAGAATCTTATCCGCTCCAGGATGATGCACGGTACCATTTCCAGATATTCCAATTCCGTAACGGATATCCTTGATAATGTGGGATGCTGTGTGTATCTGACACAGGAATCAACGGGGAAGGTACTGTTCGCAAACAGGATGCATATCGATACCTTCGGTTCCGACTGGCAGGAAGGCGGACTGAGGGATATAGTAGCGGGAGGGAATTTTGATAATCCCATCAGCGGTTCCTTTGAACTGTATTATCCCGATACACGCAGATGGTTTGATCTGATGTATAAGAGAGTCGAGTGGGTGGACGGTTCATCCGCCATGCTGTATTCACTTTATGATGTGACTGACAGAAGGCTGTATCAGCGCAAGATAGAGCAGCAGGCGTTTACCGATTTCCTCACCGGACTTTATAACCGCATGTGCTGTGAGAAGGATCTTGCAAAGCATATAGATGAAGCGAGGATGACGGGCCGCAGAGGCGCGGTCATATTCATAGACCTGGATGACTTCAAGCATATCAATGACGGTCTTGGTCATCAGTACGGAGATACACTTCTCAAGGAGATATCCGGAGCGCTGCAGAAGATAATGGGCGGCGAGAATGCCTGCTACAGAATGGGCGGCGATGAATTCGTTGTTCTCGTTCCCCCGTCGGCATACTACCGTTACGAGGAGATAAAGCACAGCATTCTTTCTGTCTTTGCATCACCCTGGATACTCAGGGATATCGAGTATTACTGCACTGCCAGCATAGGAACGGTCATTTATCCCGATTACGGAGTGAATGTCATGGAGCTGCTGAAGAAGGCAGATATAGCCATGTATTCATCCAAGAAGTGCGGTAAGAACCGTATCACGGAGTATACGGAAGGACAGGAGACCGTATCGGGCAGGCGTCTCGATATGGAGAAGAATATGCGTGATGCCTCGACGACGGGCTATAAGGAGTTCGAGGTTTATTACCAGCCCATAATCGATGTTGAGGGCAATAAGCCTTACTGCGTGGGCGCAGAGGCACTTGTCAGATGGAACAGCCTTAAGATGGGATTTATCTCGCCTTCGGATTTCATTCCTCTCGCCGAGTATCTGGGACTGATCAATCCCATAGGCGGATATGTGCTTGAGAAGGCGTGTGAAGCCTGCAGGGAATGGAATGAGAAGTATGGCAGGGATTTCAAGGTGAACGTCAACCTTTCCGTTGTACAGCTCCTTCAGAACGATATTGTGGAGTCGGTGGAGGCTACGATCAAAAAGACCGGCATCAATCCGGCAAATCTGTGCCTCGAGGTTACAGAGTCACTTGCGATCAACGACATGCCCAGGATGATAGAGATCCTTACAAGGATCAAGGCACTTGGATGCTCCATCGCACTGGATGATTTCGGAACAGGTTATTCATCACTCAATCATATCAGGGAGATACCCTTTGATGTCATAAAGGTGGATCAGAGCTTTGTAAGAGACCTGGAGGTCGATACCTATGCACAGTCCTTCATCAGAATGGTTGCAGAGCTTGCAGAGACCATCGGAGTCAGGATATGCGTCGAGGGCATTGAGACGGGGGCGCAGCTTGAAAAGCTTGATGATATGAAGATCAAGTACATACAGGGCTATTATTTCGACAAGCCCCTTGAAAGAGAGATATTTGAAAAGAAATATATATTTGAAAAAGATTAATCATTGAGGAGGATCATTATGTCACTAGAATCAAGTCTCAGAGAGAATTCCTATCCCGGCAGAGGTATCGTGGTCGGAAGAAGCGATGACGGCAAATACGCCGTTTGCGCATACTTTATCATGGGAAGGAGTGCCAACAGCAGAAACCGTGTTTTCGTGGAAGTTCCCGAAGATAACGGTATTGAGACTTTACCTTTTGATGTCAAGAAGCTTGAGGATCCCAGCCTCATCATCTATCATCCGGTAAGAGTTGACGGACCCACCACCATCGTAACAAACGGTGATCAGACAGACACCATCAGGAACGGACTTGATAAGGGCTTCACCTTTGAGCAGTCTCTCCGCAGCCGTACCTTTGAGCCCGACGCCCCCAACTTCACACCCAGGATCTCTGCAGTGCTCAATGTTCACGGCGGAAAGTACGACTATCAGATGTCCATAATAAAGAGCGAGGACGGCACTGAGGACAGACCTATACACTGCACCTACTCATACGGCAATCCTCTTCCCGGAGAAGGACATTTCATCCACACATATGCACACGACGGCAATCCTCTTCCCAGCTTTGCAGGCGAGCCTGAGCGCGTGAAGATATCCGGTGACATCGATGACTTCGCACTTGTCATCTGGGATTCACTCAACCGCGATAACAGAGTATCTCTCTTCGTCAGATATATCGACATCGAGACAGGAACCGCAGAGAGCCGTATCATCAACGTTAATAAATGATCAATATTTTTTCATAGAAAGGAAGTCCCTCAGGGGACGGTAGAAAACAATGAGTGAGATTCAGCTTAAGTACGGATGTAACCCCAATCAGAAGCCTTCAAGGATATTCATGGAGGATGGCAGCGACCTTCCTGTTACCGTATTGAACGGTAAGCCCGGATATATCAACTTCCTTGATGCATTCAACGGATGGCAGCTTGTTAAGGAGTTAAAGCAGGCTACGGGACTTCCCGCAGCAACCTCTTTCAAGCATGTATCACCTGCAGGTGCTGCAGTAGGCAGACCTCTTTCCGATACACTTGCCAAGATCTACTGGGTTGACGACCTCGGCGAACTCACTCCCCTTGCAAGTGCCTACGCAAGAGCAAGAGGCGCAGACAGAATGAGTTCCTTCGGTGACTTCATCGCGCTTTCCGATGTATGTGATGTATGTACCGCCAAGCTCATCAAGCGTGAGGTATCGGACGGTGTCATCGCTCCCGGATACGATCCCGAGGCTCTTGAGATCCTTAAGAGCAAGAAGAGCGGCAACTATGCCATCATCCAGATCGATGAGTCATACAAGCCTGCTGAGCTTGAGAAGAAGCAGGTATACGGTATTACCTTCGAGCAGGGAAGAAACGAGCTCGATGTCAATGAGGTTCTTCCAGGAAATGTGGTGACCAGGAACAAGAACATTCCCGACGATGCTCTTATGGATATGAAGATATCCCTTATCGTCCTTAAGTATACCCAGTCCAATTCCGTATGCTATGTCAAGGACGGACAGGCTATCGGCATCGGAGCAGGACAGCAGTCAAGGATCCACTGCACCAGACTTGCAGGAAGCAAGGCTGACAACTGGTATCTCCGTCAGAGCCCTCAGGTTCTCGGTCTCAAGTTCCTCGATACCATCAAGCGCCCCGACCGTGACAATGCCATCGACCTTTACATCGGCGATGAATATGAGGATGTTCTTGCAGACGGAGTATGGGAGAATATCTTCGCTGAGAAGCCCCCTGTTTTCACAAGAGAAGAGAAGAAGGCATGGCTTGCAGGAAATACCGATGTTATATGCGGATCTGATGCATTCTTCCCCTTCGCTGACAATGTTGAGAGAGCATTCAAGAGCGGTGTAAAGTATATCGCACAGCCCGGCGGATCCAAGAAGGATGATGTTGTTATAGAGGCTTGCGACAATCATGATATCGTAATGTGCTTCACCGGCATCAGACTTTTCCATCATTAATCTTTAAAACCGTCCGCGTAGGGACCAGTCCTTACGCGGGCAGATATTATCAGGAGTTTTGACATGGCAGACACGGAGATCAAGGCAGCAAATAACGAAGAGAGTGAGAAGCGTTCGAGGCATTTCATCGAGCAGGAGATCGATAACGATCTTGCAACCGGAAGGTTCGATCATGTTCAGACCAGATTTCCTCCCGAGCCTAACGGATATCTTCACATAGGACATGCCAAGAGCATAATCCTCAATTCCGGTATGGCAAGTGAGTACGGCGGCAAGTTCAATCTCAGATTTGATGACACCAATCCCACCAAGGAGAAGACAGAGTTCGTTGAATCCATCAAGGCAGATGTGCTCTGGCTCGGAGCTGATTTTGAGGACAGACTTTTCTATGCATCCGATTATTTTGATCAGATGTATGAAGGCGCAATAAAGCTCATCAAAAAGGGCAAGGCTTATGTTTCGGATCTTACTGCAGATGAAGTAAGAGAGTACCGCGGCACCTTCGAACAGCCCGGCAGGGACGATCCCGGAAGGGAGAGATCCATAGAAGAGAATCTGCAGCTCTTCGAGGAGATGAAGGAAGGCAGGTATGCGGACGGCGAGAAGACCTTAAGAGCAAGGATCGATATGGCATCTCCCAATATCAACATGAGAGATCCCGTAATATACCGTGTCGCACATATGACTCATCACAGGACAGGTGACAAGTGGTGCATCTATCCCATGTATGACTACGCACATCCCATTGAGGATGCCATAGAGGGTATCACCCATTCACTCTGCACCCTGGAGTTCGAGGATCACAGACCTCTTTATGACTGGGTTGTGAAGGAACTTGAGTATCCCATGCCTCCCAGACAGATAGAGTTTGCCAAGATGTATCTTACCAATGTTGTTACCGGTAAGAGATAC
Source organism: uncultured Lachnospiraceae bacterium (assembly GCA_902761225.1). Classification (GTDB taxonomy): domain Bacteria; phylum Bacillota; class Clostridia; order Lachnospirales; family Lachnospiraceae; genus AC2028. Next base: position 7,946 of record CACWJQ010000037.1, read on the forward strand.
ATCAAGAGACTTGTTGAGAACGGAACGGTGGACGGATGGGATGATCCCAGACTTGTCTCCATTGCAGCTCTCAGGAGAAGAGGCTTTACACCTTCATCCATCAGGAAGTTCGTCGAGATGTGCGGTATTTCCAAGTCACAGGCTTCTGCGGATTATGCAGCGCTTGAGTATTGCATCAGAGAGGATCTTAAGCCTGTGGCTCCCAGATATATGGCTATCCTCGATCCCATAAAGCTGGTCATCGACAACTATCCCGAAGGCCAGACCGAGGAACTTACAGCTTCCAACAATCCCGAGAATGAAGCTCTCGGATCCAGGAAGATTCCCTTCGGAAGAGAGCTCTACATCGAAAGAGACGACTTCATGGAAGAGCCTCCCAAGAAGTATTTCAGACTTTTCCCCGGCAACGAGGTAAGGCTTATGAACGCTTATTATGTTACTGCGGTATCCTGCGAGAAGGATGCTGACGGTAATGTTACGGTTGTTCACTGTACCTACGATCCCGAGACCAGAGGCGGAGATTCCGCGGACGGAAGAAAAGTTAAGGGAACCATACACTGGGTATATGCGAAAACAGCGATAAACGCCGAAGCAAGGCTCTACGAGAACCTTGTAGATGAAGAAAAGGGAGTATATGATGAGGAGGGCAATATCAACCTCAATCCTGATTCCCTCAAGGTATGCAGCGATGTTAAGCTCGAGCCCGCATTTGCAGGAAGCAAGGCATATGACAGGTTCCAGTTCGTAAGGAACGGATTCTTCGCAGTTGACTGCAAGGATTCCACTGACGATCACCTTGTGTTCAACCGTATTGTAGGACTTAAGAGCTCATTTACCCTTCCCGTATCCAAGTGATGGGATATTCGGATTTAGGTTTTAGAATTTAACCTGGAGGTTTTTATGGCTGGTCTGTTATCGGGACTTGAAAGCCTGGGTTTGGGAAATCTCGAGAATGTCGGGATTTACGATAAGGAAAAAAAGGAAGAGAAGGTCAGGGAAAAAGCAAAGGTACGCAAGGAGCCTGTTTTTTCCGAGACGGATTTTATCTATGACAAGACATTCAGATGTCCTGCCTGCGAGTCCTCCTTCACATCCAAGATAATGAAGACCGGAAAGGCCAAGCTTATCAGGACGGATTTTGATCTGAGACCTGTTTATGAAGGCTTTGCCGCCGAGAAGTATGATGTTCTGCTTTGCCCCAAATGCGGTTATGCGGCCCTCGGAAGATACTTTTCCTTTCTGCTTCCCGCACAGGCCAAGCTTATAAGGGAGAAGATCACCAGCAATATAGTTCTTACCAAGTATGAAGATCCGACATATTCATTCGAACAGGCGCTTGAGCGGTATAAGATAGCACTGGCGTGCTCTGTGGTAAAGCGCAGCAAGTCAAGCGAGAAGGCTTATGTGTGTCTCAGGATGGCATGGCTTCTTCGCAGCTACAGGGAATATCTGGAAACTCAGGATGGTGATAATGAAGAACTTATTGAGAGTCTTCAGTCCCAGGAGGATGAGTACGAGGAGAATGCTTACCGCGGGTTCCTGGATGCAAGAGGAACAGAGGATCCTCCCATTGCGGGAATGGATTCCACCACACTTGATTACCTGCTGGCACAGCTTGCCTTTTCCCTTGAGGATTATCCGACCTGCAGCAGACTGGTAGCCGGAATACTTAATTCCTCAGCCGGCAATCCAAGGCTGAAGGACAAGATAAGAACGCTCAAGGATCAGTTATCAGAGATCAGAAACTCCGAAGATAAAACGGAGTAAATAAAAGGGACAGCCTTTCGGCTGTCCCTTTTAAGTAGTAGTTATTTATTATGTGGCTTACGGCATTTATTGCTTACTTCTCAACTTCTTCGGAGGTTCCCTCGGCGTTATCGGTGTCGTCGAAGAACTCCTCTACGGTCTTTCCTGCCTCATCAGCTGCGTCTGCAACTGCTTCGGTAACATCCTTGGCTGTCTCTGAAAGGGGAGTGAAATCGGCTTCATCCTTTTCATCGTCTTCTTCATCCTCGAATTCCTCAAAGAGGTCATCAAGATCGTCGGATGAGGACTGGAACTTATCCTTTACCTTGGTGTATGCATCCTTGGCACTCTTGGACACCTTGGAAGCCGTAGTCTTGGCTGACTCGGTGAATTTCTTGGCTGCTTCGGATATATCGTCCAGGGAGGTGTATGAGCGCTTGGGAGCTTCGGTTTCCTCGCCGCCTTCATCAAGAACGATGGACTCTTCTTCCTTCTTCTGATAATAGTAATAGGCTGCCGCAGCGGCTACTGTACAGAGAGCTGCAGTGCCAAAGAGAAACTTTCCAAACTTTTTGCTCATGTAAAAGCTCCTTTCAGCAATGAATATTCCGCTTTTTAGGGCGTAGATTCATTCTAATATAAAAGCCGGGGTTTTGAAAGTGAAAAAAACGTCCTTAAAATTGGTAAATATTTCATGAGGTTGAAAGCAGGCCCTGAAATGACCGGGAAGCCCCTTTGAAGGGATTCGGAGGAGAAATACTGCACCGGATGCTCTGCGGCGGAAATGGGGCAAATATGCGCGCCAGAGAGATAAAACTCTCAAAACGCCCTCCGATAGGGAGCGAAAAAGTACTGAAAGCAGCAGAGTGTCAGTTAAATATCACTAGTAATTAAAAACTGGGATACAGATGGTGAAAATCTGACGGAAGAGTTATATATGCTGTGTTCTGTATACAGAAATCTGCATAGTATAAAGATGCAGATGAATTCGATGTCAGTGATTGTGGATAACTTTTTCCTGTATTTATGCGGGATAAGCCGATATATCCACAGACGTCTGTGTCATAAAGTGAGATTTTAATTCGCAACTAAGCGTTATTTATTGCAGGATAACAGATGTTTGCAATAGAAGATTGCATTTTTTATACAATCTTATGTAGCCTGACATGAGTGTCGGAAAGCTATGGTTTTAATGTGAGCGGAGCAGGTATTAGATTGATCCGGGAATAAAAACGCCCCGCAGGATCGATATCCCTGCGGGGCGTAATATTATATGAACGATGTGGGCGGGACTCAGCTCTTGAAGAATATTCCAAGGAAATTCCTTCCGATGCTTGATCCGATGTTGCCGCCAAGGGTCTTTCCGAACTTTCCTCCAATGGCACCGCCGACGGTCTTGCCGACTTCGCGGCCTACGGTTCCTGATGCAGTCTTCGCAACGCTCTGTGCAGCCTTTCTGCTCTTGTAGCTCATGGAGTTCTTATCTTCCTTCTTGGGCTTTTCGGCAGCGGGTGCCTCGGCTGTTACAGGTGCCTCACCCTCTGTGAGGGTCTGGTTTCTCTGAAGGAATTCGTATGCTGAATCCCTGTCAAAGTAGTCGTTGTATCTGGTAAAGAGCATTCCGGACTTAACTTCGCTGTCTCTGGTGCTGTCATCGATGGGACCCATGAGAGACTGGGGAGGAAGGATGGAGGTCTTCTCAACTGTGGTTGGAACTCCCTTTTCATCGAGTACGGATACCAGCGCTTCGCCTGTTCCCAGTGAAAGGAGAGTATCGTAGGTATCGAACTCAGGATTTTCCCTGAAGGACATGGCAGCTGCCTTGGCAGCCTTCTGTTCGGCGGGGGTATATGCATGAAGGGCATGCTCGATCTTATTGCCAAGCTGTGCAAGAACCGCATCGGGAATATCCCTGGGATTCTGGGTTACGAAGTAGATGCCGACTCCCTTTGAGCGGATCAGTTTGACAACCTGCTCTATCCTTGAGATGAGAACCTTGGGAGCGTCGTCGAAGAGCATGTGGGCTTCATCAAAGAAAAAGACCATCTTGGGCTTCTCGGGATCTCCGACTTCAGGGAGTGTCTCAAAGAGCTCGCTCATCATCCAGAGAAGGAAGGTTGCATACATCTTGGGGCTGTTTATGAGCTTCTGGCAATCGAGAACCTGTATGGTTCCCTTGCCGGAATTCTGAAGGAACCAGTCGGAGATGGAGAGTGCGGGTTCTCCGAAGAACATGTCCGCACCTTCTGCCTCGAGAGCAACGATGGATCTGATTATGGCATTGGCGCTCTGCTTGGCAACATTGCCGTACTGTGAAGCATATTCCTTATTGTTCTCTGCGACATAATTGACCATGGACTTAAGATCCTTGGTATCGATCAGGAGCATCTCATTGTCGTCAGCTATCTTGAAGACTATGGAAAGAACATCGGTCTGGGTATCTGTGAGTCCGAGTATCCTGGAAAGGAGCATGGGACCCATCTCAGATACGGTCGTTCTCAGGAACATTCCCTTTTCGCCATACAGATCCCAGAAGTTGGTGGGGTATGAGTCATAGGTAAATCCTGCTTCCTCAAGACCGAATCTGGCAATCCTCTTCTGCATATCCTCGGTGTCTTTGCCGGGCATGCAGAATCCTGCAAGGTCCCCTTTTACGTCAGCAAGGAAGACGGGAACTCCCATATCCGAGAATGATTCCGCAAGGACTTTGAGGGTAATGGTCTTGCCGGTTCCCGTGGCACCGCAGATCATTCCGTGACGGTTTGCCATCTTTGGATAGATGCATATTTTCCTGTCACCGCTCTTGCCGATAAAAATGTTACCGCTCTGTTTGTCGTACATGTAAAACCCTCCCTGCAAATTTTTTTATATCTGTCATGGATACTATATCAAAATTGTGTTGTTGGGGCATTTATATTTCCTGTTGCCATACCCCGGAGAAGGATGAGACTGTTTATGCTATGGAATTGCCGGTATAAAGGGTGTAGTACCTTCCCTTCATTTCGATCAGCTGATCGTGGGTTCCCTTCTCAACGATCCTTCCCTGTTCCATTACCATTATACAGTCTGCGTTTCTGACTGTGGAGAGTCTGTGTGCGATCACGAAGGATGTCCTTCCGTGCATCAGCTTGTCCATGCCTTCCTGAACGATACGCTCGGTTCTCGTATCGATGGAGCTTGTTGCTTCGTCAAGGATAAGTACCGGAGGATCTGCTATGGCAGCTCTTGCTATTGCAAGAAGCTGGCGCTGACCCTGTGAAAGGCTGGCGCCGTTTCCTGTCAGCATCGTATTGTAGCCGTCGGGAAGCTTGGTAATGAATTCATCTGCGTTTGCAAGCTTTGCTGCGGCAATGACCTCATCATCCGTTGCCCCCAGTTTTCCGAAGCGGATATTGTCTGCGATGGTGCCTGTGAACAGACAGGTTTCCTGAAGTACCATTCCCAGAGACCTTCTCAGGTCGTCCTTCCTGATCTTGTTGACGTTGATACCGTCGTATCTGATCTTGCCGTCCTGAATGTCATAGAAGCGGTTTATAAGGTTGGTTATGGTTGTCTTTCCTGCGCCTGTGGATCCTACAAAGGCTATCTTCTGTCCGGGCTTTGCCTCCAGCTTGATGTCGTGGAGCACCATCTTTTCATCCGTATATCCGAAGTCCACACCATCGAATACCACATTTCCTTCAAGGGGCTTGTAGTCGGTGGTATCAGTATCCTTGTGATAATGCTTCCAGGCCCATACGCCGGTTCTTTCAAGGGTCTCCTCAAGCTTTTCTCCGGAAACTTTTTTAACATTTACAAGTGTGACATATCCTTCATCCACCTCGGGAGTCTCGTCCATGAGACCGAATATTCTCTCGGCACCTGCCATGGCAACGATGATGGAATTGAACTGCTGCGCCACCTGGGAGATGGGCATGTTGAAACTCTTATTGAGGCTGAGGAATGATGCCACGGAGCCTACAGAGACATTTCCGCTGAGAGCAAGAGCGCCTCCTGTAATGGCACAGAGCACATAGCTTAAGTTGCCGAGCTGTGCATTGATGGGCCCAAGAGCATTGGCGTAGGTGTTGGCCTTTTTGGCTGCATCGAAGAGTTCGTCATTGAGTTCGTTGAATTTCCTGATGCCGGATTCTTCGTGGCAGAAGACCTTGATAACCTTCTGACCTGTGATCATCTCCTCTATGTAACCGTTGACGGTACCCAGCTGTTTCTGCTGTCTGACGAAATGCTTTCCGCTGTTCTTGGCGGCATAGCCGGTACATCCCAGCATTACTCCAACCATTATTATGGTGACAAGGGTCATCCAGGGACTGAGGACTATCATGGAAATAAGCACCGATATGATGGTTATGGCAGAGTTGAAGCACTGCGGCATACTCATTGAGATCATCTGTCTCATGGTATCAATATCATTGGTGTAGATTGACATGATATCGCCGTGTGCGTGAGTATCGAAATACTTGATGGGCAGCTTCTCCATCTTCTCAAAAAGGTCATTACGCATGGACTCCATGGTGCCCTGGGTTATCCTGATGAGAAGTCTTGCCTGGATAAAGCTTGCAACAATACCTATCGCGTAAAAAACGGCAACTCTTGCGATAGCGTGTGCGAGAGGCTCGTAATTGGGCAGGGCATCCTCGTTAAGAAGGAAAGGCGTAATGTACTTATCGATCAGTTCTCTCATGAAGAGTGTTCCCTGAAGAGAACAGAGAACCGACGTGATTATACACACTATCACTATTGCATAGTGGGGAGCATAATCCTTCATTACATAACCCATTATGCGTCTGAACATTTTACCCGGATCCTTGGCCTTGGGCATTGGTCTTCCGAGCATATTTCCTCTTGGTCCCGGCATTTAGTCCACCTCCGTTTCGTCAAAGTCACCGGAGCCACCGGTCTGGGACTCATATACCTCGCGGTATATCTCATTATTTTTCAGAAGCTCATCATGCGTGCCGATCCCGTTGACATGTCCGTTATCGAGGACAATGATCCTGTCGGCATCCTGTATGCTGGAGATCCTCTGTGCGATGATGAATTTGGTGACGCCGGGGATCATGGTCCTGAAGGCTTCCCTGATCTTGGCATCGGTCGCTGTATCTACTGCGGATGTTGAATCGTCGAGTATGAGGATCCTGGGTGATTTCAGAAGAGCTCTTGCGATGCACAGACGCTGTTTCTGTCCGCCTGAAACATTGCTTCCGCCCTGTTCGATGCGGGTATTATATCCATCCGGCATCCTGCTTATGAATTCATCGGCACATGCCATCTTACAGGCGTTGATACATTCTTCTTCGGTGGCATCTTCCTTACCCCAGCGCAGGTTATCGAGAATGGTTCCGGAGAAGAGCTGGTTCTTCTGAAGGACTACCGACACCGCATTTCTGAGAACTTCGAGATCATATTCTTTTACGTTAACTCCTCCGACGCTCACGCTGCCTTCCGTGACATCATAGAGTCTGCTTATCAGGCTGACGAGAGTGGATTTTGAAGAGCCTGTTGCACCCATGATACCTATGGTCTCGCCCGACTTTATCTCAAGATTGATGTTCTCGAGCACCGGTTTTCCGCCCTTATCGTAATTATATGCAAAAGCTGCATTTTTAAAGCTGACCGATCCGTCCTTTACCTCGGTTATGGGATTCTCCGGATTCTTCAGATCCGATTCCTCATTAAGGACTTCCACGATCCTCTCCGCGCTTGCGGCACTCATGGTGATCATGACGAATATCATGGACAGCATCATAAGGCTCATGAGGATGTTCATGCAGTATGCAAGAAGGCTCATGAGTTCGCCTGTGGTAAGGTCTCCGACACTTATCATTTTCGCGCCGATCCAGCTTATGGTAAGGATGCAGGTATATACCGTAAGCGTCATGACAGGACCGTTCAGAACAACCTTGCCCTCGGCCTTGCAGAAGATCTGATAGATCGCCTGTGATGCCTTTTTGAACCTGGATATCTGTTCATCCTCACGGACATATGCCTTTACCACGCGGATGGCGGTTACATTTTCCTGAACGGATTCGTTCAGTTCATCATACTTCGGAAAAGCCTGCCTGAATATCTTGGTGGCGCTGAGCATGATGCATACCAGGAAGATTGCAAGTATGAACACTGCGATGAGGTAGATCCTTGCGATACGTGCATTGATGTAGAATGCCATGAACATTGCCGCTATAAGGCTGGCAGGTGCACGCATGGCCATTCTGAGTATCATCTGGTATGAATTCTGGATATTGGTGACATCGGTTGTGAGTCTTGTTATGAGACTGGATGTTGAGAATTTATCTATATTGGAGAATGAGAAGGTCTGGATGTTCTCATACATGGACTTTCTTAAGTTCCTGGCAAGACCGGTGGAGGCTACGGCTCCGAACTTTCCGCCGAGTATGCCGCCTATGAATCCCACAATTGCGGCCAGCACCATGAACAGGCCGGTCTTCAGTATGTGGTTCATATTACCTGCATATACACCGTAATCGATTATGGATGCCATGAGATAGGGGACAACCATTTCCATGGCTACCTCCAGTATCATGCAAAGGGGCGTTATCAGGGAAGGAAGAGTGTATTCCTTAACCTCTGAGAGAATTCTTCTGACCATATAAGTGCATTCCTTTACTCACAAACAGTTTAACTATTTTATTATAAAATATGAGACGTTCAAGTCAACTAAAGTATACCCGAATATGGTAAAATATTCATATGATTTCTTTAATAATGTCAGGCAAAGCGGATATAAAACGGTCCCTTGCCAAGCATGATGATCCCGGAGGCGCATATGTCATATACTGAGAAAGCAGATCTGTGGAAAGAAAGACTTGATAAGAACGATCCTTTGTATGCGGAGTTGACGGCTGTTTCGGAGGATGCCGAACTGGAGGACAGATTCTATAAGGACCTGTCATTCGGCACTGCGGGTCTGCGCGGTAAGGTTGGTGTCGGTACTAACCGCATGAACCGTTTTACCGTTGGGCGCGCCGCACAGGGTATAGCGGATTACATTCTGAAACAGGGAAGCGAAGCCTGCAAAAAGGGTGTTGTCATAGCACATGATCCGAGACATTTTTCTGCGGAATTCTCCAGACTTACCGCCCTCATTCTTGCGGCTAACGGGATAAGGGCATATACATTCCCGGACCTTCGTCCCACGCCGGAGCTTGCCTTCATGATAAGGCATCTTGGCTGTATATCCGGTATCAATATAACTGCATCCCACAACCCCAGGGAATATAACGGCTTCAAGGCTTACTGGGAGGATGGCTGTCAGGTAAGCTAATCTGTTGCCGACGGAATGACAGAGTGCATAGAGGCGGTGGATTATTTTACCGGTATAAAGGGCCTTATGCCACTGGATGCTTCACTTAACGAAGCCTATGAAAAGGCTGTCTCCGAGGATCTTATAATCGTTCTTTCCGATGCGTATGACAGAAAGTATCTTGACCGTATAAAGAGCCTTGCAATACATAAGGGTAATGAGCTTGACCTTGCGATCCCCATAGTCTATACACCCCTTAACGGAGCAGGAAGCATTCCCTTTATGACTGTCATGAGGGACAGGGGATTTACCAGTGTTTCGATAGTTGATGAGCAGAAGGATCCTGATCCTGACTTTACAACAGTCGGTTATCCCAATCCCGAAGACCCCAGGGCTTTTAAGATGTCCGAGGAGCTGGGAAAGAAGACCGGTGCGGAGCTCCTTATGGCTACGGATCCCGATGCGGACAGATTCGCCATTGAGATCCTCATGGACAACGGAGAATATCTGCCCCTTAACGGTAATCAGACAGGCTACATCCTTGTGGGTTATATCCTCGATGGGATGAAGGATGCCGGTACTCTTCCCCATAACGGAGCGATGGTCAAGTCCATAGTCACATCCACCATGTCTGCGGCAATGGCGGAAAGCTACGGCATAAGGATGTATGAGTCCCTGACAGGGTTCAAGAATATCTGCGGACTTATACCGTTCCTTGAGAAGAAATATGAAAGATATCTTTTCGGATATGAGGAGTCCGTGGGCTATGCCGCATGTCCGGATATAAGGGATAAGGACGGAATAAGTGCAGGAATGCTTGTTGCGGAAGCAGCTGCGTATTACAGAGCAAAATACGGAAAGACTCTTTATCAGGTTCTGATGGATCTGTATGAAAAATACGGATACTACGCCGAGGATGAGCCCAATCTTGTTCTTGAGGGCATCGAGGGCTCGAAGAGGATCGGCAGGATGATGGAGCACATCAGAAGCTTCCCGCCTTCAGAGATAGCAGGCAGGAAGGTAGTAAAGCTGATCGATTATGTGAATGGCGGTGAGGATATAAGGCATCCCGAGAATAAGATACCGGGAACAAACGCTCTGAGATTCTTCCTTGAGGGTCCCGATACCTGGTTTGCCATAAGACCTTCCGGAACAGAGCCCAAGATAAAGTTCTATTTCTATACGAAGCAGAACTCGAGAGAAGAGGCCCTTAAGGTAAATGCAGAAATCAGAAAAGCTGTTATGGATCTGATTGAAGCTGTGGAATAGAGTATGAACAAGGGGACGGTTCTTTCGTTACCTTTCTAAAAAACGTCTGTCAGAACGGCAGACGTTTTTTATTTTGGAAAATTTTATTACGTTTTAAGGTTCAGTTAAGGTTCACTTTTTATACTGACTTCAGAAATGGAGGACAGATATATGAGTTACCAGACAGTATTTAAAAGATATGAGATCAAATACCTGCTTGATGAAAGACAGAGAGATGCACTTATGAAGGCAATGGATGGCAGGATGAAGATTGACGGATTCGGTCATACGATCATCCGGAATATATATTTTGATACGGATAATTACAGACTTATAAGAACATCTCTCGATAAGCCGGCATATAAGGAAAAACTCAGGATAAGAAGCTATTCACAGGTAAAGGACAACGATGAGGTTTTTGTTGAACTCAAGAAAAAATATGAATCGGTAGTCTATAAAAGAAGGATAGCCCTTCCGGAGAGCAAAGCGATGGAGTGGCTGGCGGAAGGCGGAAAGCAGCCGGGGAAAACACAGATAGAAAATGAGATAGAGTATTTCAGGAATTTCTACGAAGGACTTAAGCCGAAGGTATTCCTGTCATATGAAAGAGAAGCCTTCTATGCGACGGATGATTCGGATATAAGGATCACACTTGATTCGAATATCATCGGAAGGAGCAGCGGGCTTTCGCTGAGACAGGGAATATACGGAACTCCAATCCTTGAAAAGGGAATGAATATCCTGGAAGTCAAGGTGAGCTCATCACTTCCGATGTGGCTTATAAGATTTCTGAGAGAGAATGATATTGATAAGACGTCCTTTTCCAAATACGGAATGTACTACAAGGAAAATTTAACAGTTAACTCAGACAGTATGAAACGGAGGTTAAGATATGCTTAATACGATCATTGGTTCAATAATAGGAAATGCGGACATTTCAATAATACAATTCATAGTACCGATCCTTTCGGCGCTGATACTTGGATTTATCCTGGCAAAGGCGAGTATGGGAGATAACAGATCCAGTAAAGGTTTTATAGTAACACTGGCACTCCTTCCCGCAATAGTATGTGTGGTGATAATGGCGGTCAATGGAAATATCGGAGCCGGAGTCGCAGTGGCAGGTGCGTTCAGTCTTGTAAGATTCAGATCCGCACAGGGAACAGCTAAGGAGATAGCAGGTCTTTTTATGGCAATGACGATCGGACTTCTCACAGGAATGGGATATGTATTTTATGCATTCATATTCGAACTGATCATGATAGCGGTTATGGTTCTCTACAGGGCAATGGATCTCGGAAGTGATAAGAAGAGTGAACTTACAAGAAGTCTCAGGATAACAATACCCGAGGATCTGGATTATACAGGTGTATTTGACGGGATATTCGGGGAATTTACCACAGAACATGCACTCATTTCAGCTAAGACTTCCAACATGGGTTCAATGTTCAGGCTTGATTATGATGTGGTACTGAGATCGGCAGATGTTGAAAAAAAGTTCATTGATGAGCTCAGATGCAGGAACGGTAATCTGGAGATAGCAATTTCATCACTGAAGCGACACGAAGCCGCGGAGCTTTAAGTCAATATGGATCAATGTAAAGGAGATGATCATTATGAAGAGAAAACAGATTATGGACATACTGATGATATCAATGTTAAGTGCGATGCTCATGGCCGGA
>CACWJQ010000038.1 GCA_902761225.1 uncultured Lachnospiraceae bacterium
AAATCAGTAAACACCGCCTTAAAAGATGAATCCTCCGGGCTACAGGCATAAATACCAAAGCGGATTTTTCCTGCCCCCTCCCACACATGGCAAACACGCATTTGTGAGAAAAAAACGCCATCCTCGGAGCACTCGATGCAATAATCATCTTCCCTGCGACTAAACCGATACCACATGTTCTTCACATCAGCTGGAATCGCAGTTGTTGCCCAATCTGAATATCCGTGATTGGTCACAACAGATCCCAGATGCTGAAACTTATCATTTTCATATTCCACGGATGCTTTCAGCCAATTCTCGGAGTCAAGATACATAACTATCCCACACTGGTCGAAGCGATGATGGCTCTCTGAAAAATCAGTCTTCACAACGAATGAAAAAAACTTCTCTTCCGTCTCCATCTGTAACACAGGTGCATTATCATTTTGGAAATGATAGTATGTCCTTTGCCAGAGATCCGTATGCGGTTCTGTTGTGATTTCTATTCTGTCCTCGTTAAGAACAAACACTCTCGGAGTTCTTGACCATTTCATCTTTTCAATCATCGCGTACTCCTCCTTCTTCTTAGTATGTTATGCTGAAATTTACTGTTTCATACATTTCTCATAACCTGCTAACAGTCTTGAATAGGTGTCTTCATCAACCAATTCAATCGGCTCAGGGAAATAATCCGCACCCTGTTCTTCATAAATCTTCCGACATATATACGCTACCGCATCAATAATACAGTTCCATACATCAATCATATACTCATCTTTTTCAGATTCCTGATACAATGTCAAACTGCATTCTTCATCATCTAAAAGATCATACAGTTTTTGAGATACATCCGTTTTATCATTCAGCCATTGCCGAGTTAAATCTATAGCTTTTTCGACATAACGAGCTGCTTCCTCAGCACCTATCTGTTTCTTTTAACGAGCTGCTTCCTCAGCACCTATCTGTTTCTTTATATTTTCGATTATTCTAAGGCAATGATGTATTTTTTGTAATTCAATTTGATCAACCATGTGTCTTGATTCTCTTTTATAAAATATTCCTTAGTAAGTTATGCTGGAAGTTATTTCATTTACCGAATCACTGAAGAATTCCTGTAGATATAGAATTCCTCCTGGCTCGGCATCCATTTCTTTTCCTTTGCCGGGAATGTTTTATCAAATTCCTCTACTGCTGCTGTATCTTCGCAGCAATCAGCTGCAGTGCTTGCTATATACATCCACTCGTGACCATCTAACACACCGGGAATCAATTCACATACAAGGAGTGCTGTTGGAAAATTCCCCTTCTGAAAACAGCTGACATTTTTCTTCTTGCAGCTGACAAATCCACGACTGACATAGTTACCCGGATTTCCAAAATTGATATTCACATCATATCCCATCTTGCGAGCGGCATCAAAAGAATGCTCTATCAATATTTTCCCCAGCTTCTGTCTCTGATACTCAGGTGCAACACACAGCGGTCCAAAAGAAACTATTTCTTTTCTCTTTCCGGTTTCATCTTCCAGCCAAGCTTTGGTGTACATGATATTTCCGATGATCTCACCATCCTTCTCCAACACAAAAGCAAGCTCGGTAATGAAGTCAGGATGATTTCTCATTATATGCACATAGAAATGCTCATCCGCTCCCGGCTTATATACATTCCAGAATGAATTACGGGTAAGTTCCTCAACTGCCCTATAATCTTTTTCTGTTTCCTGTCTTATCGCAATACCGTCCATATCATTCACTCCTGAATTTAACTGACTACTCCGGATTCGAGTATTTCTATTCTCGGGGCATCGCAATCTATCTCCATAAGAGCCCCGGTAGGAAGTATGGTCATGGGAGTTCTGTGAATGTAATCCACGTTTTCCAATATGACCAAATCCGGTCTGTTTACTTCCTTACATATAACTTTAAGGATCGTTTCCCTGCTGTCATCATCCATCGGGCCTGTGATCACGGCTTTTGCTTTATCAAACACGCCCGCCGCAGCAAATGCGCGAAGCTCATGTAAGCCGGCCAATTTACTGTCATAGATATTACAGTGTTCCAGCGCAATAATTGAATTTTCCCAAACATCGGGATCCGGAAAATACTTCGTCCCCATTATCTGCCAGAGGGGACCTCCGCAGACCGCGATAACATGCCCTCTGACTTTTCCTTTTCCTTGCAGCACCTTGTAGCCCATCCCGGGTTCCCATGGGATCGGATCCTTTAAATCTTCTATCTCATCATTATCCGGAAAGCGTTCATACTGCACTCCGTCGATCGTGTATGTGGTAACCCAGTCAATGGGCGTGGTCTTTTCCGCCGGTTTGATCTCGCCTATTACTTCGGCCGAAAACAGTGTCCGCCTGATAGCATTTTCAGTGTACTCATCAAGTTTTCCCGGCTGTGCGAGCGGCGTCAGAACCGTAGGACCATAATATGCACGTACACCTGCATATACAAACACAGCCATCCATGTGGCGATATCGGAAAAGCCCATAAATACCTTAGGGTTATCATGAATGACCTTAGGATCGATATAAGGAAGAACACGGTAAGAATCATCTCCGCCCTGATTGCAGATGATTCCTTTGATGGAATCATTCTTCAAAGCCCACATAAGATCCTCTGCTCTTTTCTCGGGATGATCATAAAGGTAACTGCTTCCTTTAAGCGCATGAGGGGTTTCAATCACCTTTACATTAAAGATTTTTTCGAATCTTCTTTTGCCCATCAGGTATCTGGGAAGCATGTCTTCATCACCGGCACGACCGCCTGAGATTGAAATAAAAGCTATTGTATCTCCCTCGTTCAGTTTTGATGGAATGATCAGTTCTTTCATTTCGCCTCCTCAATAAATTCCGATTTGTTCGTCTATAAAACTGGAAGTTAATATTATTACTCCAGCTTTATCGCCACAGAGCCTCCCACCGTCCCGATTATTATTTCTGCATATTCAAAATACGGTTTCACTTCTGTATTAAATGTTTCAAGATCAGTGGTTTCAGGGACATCATATATAACTTCGTTAATTTTTTTCCCGTTTGAATCTAAAGTGAACATATCGAAATGATACTTAGTACTTGCATTGTACTCAATAATATAGTCTATTGTTCCTGGAGCTTCATAAAAATAGAACGAATTCTGATCTTCCTCATCAAGTCCCATTGTAGATTCCCACAAAACATTGCCCAGGCCATCCTCAACCCATATTCGTATTGGTGCAGAATCATCCGTCTGGTTCTCTATTGCATCGAAACAGACCGATCCTAAAAATCCAGCCCCAAGAAACGGTCGTCGGTTAATATGGCTCAATGCCTCTTCTCGACTCTCATTAATAGTTTCATGCATTTCCTGAACTCTGGCTACCCGCTCCTGCTCCTGTTTCAGGATGCGCTCGTCAAGATTCGCAAGCCATTCATCGTTTATTTGTTCTTTGGGGACAAATCTTGTGCCATCATTCAAATCTACATAGATAAAAGTATGCGAAGATTCCTTGTCATATATGAGACATCCATCAATAACGGTAAAGAAGATATCCCACTCTTCGCCATAACCTGTATCTTTTAATGTTAGTTTATTCTCCGAATAATTCCATGAGCCATATCCTATATAACTGCTTAATAACCCTTCATAATATGAAAACATACCGTCTTCTTGCAAAGTAAGTGTGAACATTCCACCGAATCCGGGTTCTTCGCAAATATAGTCTCCGCACAACTCTTCTTGTGTAATAGGATTAATTATTTCTTCTGAGACTGTTTCTTCACCATTAATATCAGAATCAGCAATTGAGGTTTTATTACATCCAGGCAGACTTAAAACGAGTGCCAAAACAACTATGATTGAAGCGAATTTTCTCATTATTTTGTCTCCCTCCTGTGATTCCTGTTGTCAATTATGCTGGAATATAACTAACTCTATTACATGTTGTTCCACAGCTCAAAAATCCTTTGTGGTAGTTCATTCAGATCATTTCCCAAATACGATATATATTCCTCTTCAATCGTCTCAGGAAGATTCAAATAAAAACCTTCTGAATTAACTCCATACAGTTCACTTGCGCCATCAGAACCTATTATTATCGTATCTGCCGGCAGAAATTCCTTTAATGCTTCATTGAGTTCTTGTAAGGATTCTAGTCTGTCCAACATTAACCAGCTGATTCCGCCAATGTCACCCTCTCCACCATTGTGTTTTTTCATGAACTCGATGTACTGGGCTGGCAGCGGAACCCCCAAAACACTGCTTATTTCTTCACCATCATATGGTTCATTAAATTCAAAATCATTCCAATCACACATAATCGTCCATTCCTTTGTTAATAAAATAGTAATATTATTGTTCCTGCAGTTGTTTTAATAGTGTTTCCAACTCTTTTGCATGATAGTACTCATCCTTCACATTGAGGGAGCTATCATAGAACAGGGCAACAATCTGATTTTGGTCTGGTCGACAAACAATGCATCTCGTATTCCCCTGAGTCCAGATTCTGGGCAGGATCTGCCCTTCAATATTCTCCATCAGATTTTCTACACTACCGTGTATAACCAGCTGCTCAAATAGGTCATAGGATTCCAATTCCAAATCTCTTTTTATAATGTCAAAAGACTTCTCCTGCAAATTGGCTATGGCAACTATGGCAATATCATTCTTTTCTATAAACTCATTAAGATTCATTTATTGTATTCCAAGATAACTTCCTATCTTATTAACCGAGTTGTTTTCCAAATCTATGCATAAGCCAATGCGCAAATCTCAGATTTGCTATCATAAACATAATACTTCCACCAATAAGTAAAACCGTAGAAAGACTGATATCTATGTATTGCGAACTATTTATCAAAATAACTAAACTTATTGGCAAACATATGATGCTTGTGATCAAAGACGGAATGTATTTCTTGATATAGATACTCTGTCCGATATGGATCAGAAAATGTACCGCAAGTGAAAGAAACAGTCCGAACCACACGGAATAAAGCACATCATTTTCAAAATAAAATGCTAAAAGGCTGATCCCAAAAAACGGAATGAACTCTTCATATACCGCCAGTGCCATTCCGGCAGTTGTATAATCTTTGTATGCCTTAGTAATCTTAGGAAATCTATCAAATATCATAGGATTATTTCTGAAAAACCACCCGAAACCTATTATTTCCTCCATATCATGAAATATAAACAGAATCGGCAGCAGTAATATATATTCTCTCATTGTTTACCTCGTCGTTTATGCTGGAAGATAATCGCACCACTATATGTTTCTAAGCAGTTCTTTCCCGACATTTATTCCTTCGTTTATACTTCCTACATGGTGTACCATTTCATCTCTGATTTCCCTGAAACCAGCCGGCTCTATATATCCCTGGATTTCATATTCAGGGAAATAATACTCAACTCTTATAGAATAAAATGAGCCTTCATCAATAACAAAGAATCTTTTCTTCCTATCAGGCGAATATTCTTCATATACCTTTTTCTTGTCGCTTTCCATATCTCTAAAGTCTACTCAAAGTCTACTTTCAAAGTCTACTGCTGAAATCATTCAAATTAGTTAGTCCCACTCAATATCATCAGCATTTGCTTTCACAAATGAAAGGATCTTTTCTTCATCATTAAGAAGCTCGTCTATGATCTCTGCAAGTTGCTCAGCCAGCACCCTTGTCTCATCGCTGACTTCCTCTATATAAATACTGTACATATCAGCTTCGGGATCTGATTCAATCACATCCAGGATCTCGGGTGCATTTTGTCCGAGATAGAAGTTAAAGAACGCATCCCAGTTGTATCCGTTCATATAGGCGGCATCGCAGATCTCATTCATTTTGGATCCGATTGCCTGGATATCTTCATTACCGGCATCGAATGATACCGAGATATAGTCTTCACTGATTATGAGTTTTGCATATTCTGACATAGCGCACCTCCATCATGCACATCTGCATATCATCTTAAATTATACGATAAAAAGGTCTTTTACAGAACAAGATCTCACTTTAGGTCCGTCGGACCTTTAGTTACAAAAAAGACACTCTCTCCCAGACCAAATTTAGTCTTCTAGAGAAAGCGTCTTTTCACACTTCACTTGTTAGATTGACAACCAATACATCATTTTTCAGGGAAAATTGGTGTATATTTGATGTATTTTCCCTTTATTAAAACCACCAAACCCAGTATTCACGCGGCTTTACATCATCCTATCAACCAGTCGTACATCTCCTGATACTTATTGGCTGATACTTCCCATGAGAAGTTGGCTGCCATCGCACGGTCGATCATCTTGTTCCACTCACGGCGACGGTCATAGTAGATCTTTTCCGCGTAGCGGATGGTATGGAGCATCTCGTGCGCATTGTAGTTGACGAAGGAGAAGCCTGTTCCCTTGCCCTCGTACTCGTTGTAGGGCTCTACGGTATCCTTGAGTCCGCCGGTCTCTCTTACGATGGGAATGGTTCCGTAACGGAGAGCGATGAGCTGTGAAAGGCCGCAGGGCTCGAACAGCGAAGGCATAAGGAACGCATCGCTGGATGCATAGATCCTGTCGGACAGTTCATCGGAGTAGTAGATGTTGGCAGAGACCTTGTCAGCATATTTCCAGTCGAAATGTCTGAACATGTTCTCGTACTGTTCGCTTCCGGTTCCGAGTACCACAAGCTGGATGTCATCCCTGCAGAGTTCATCCATCACGTAAGCGATAAGATCGAATCCCTTCTGGTCTGTGAGTCTCGAGACGATACCGATCATCATCTTCTTGTCATCAACGGTAAGTCCCAGCTGCTCCTGAAGGGCTCTCTTATTCTTCACCTTCTCCTTGCGGAAGTTGGTTGCGTTATATTTTTTTACAAGATAATCATCCGTAGCGGGATTGAACTTATCGTAGTCGATCCCGTTGACTATACCACGGAGGGAATTGCTGCGTGCTCTTAAGAGTCCGTCCAGTCCCTCGCCGTAAAACTGTGTCTTGATCTCCTCTGCGTAGGTATCGCTAACGGTGGTTACCGCATCCGCAAAGACTATTCCTCCCTTGAGAAGATTGGCATCCTTGTAGGATTCAAGCTTATCGGGAGTAAAGAAGTAATCGGGGAGTCCGGTGATATTCTTAACCGTCTTCACATCCCACTTGCCCTGGAACTTGAGGTTGTGGATGGTGATGACAGTCTTAATGCCGCGATAGAATTCTCCGCCGGCAAAACGCTCCTTGAGATATACGGGTATCAGTCCTGTCTGCCAGTCGTGGCAGTGGATCAGATCGGGTCTGAAATCAAGCAGAGGCAGTGCGGAAAGGACTGCTTTGCAAAAGTATGTATATCTCTCAATCTCATATCTGGGATCGTCGTTATATACCTTGGGGCCGCTGAAATAGTACTCGTTGTCGATGAAATAGTATGTGATGCCGTCGACTTCAGCCTTGAAGAGGCCTACATAGATATTCTGCCAGTTATAATCCATGTAGAA
The DNA here is from genome assembly GCA_902761225.1 of uncultured Lachnospiraceae bacterium. Taxonomy (GTDB): domain Bacteria; phylum Bacillota; class Clostridia; order Lachnospirales; family Lachnospiraceae; genus AC2028. The sequence continues at coordinate 7,431 of CACWJQ010000038.1, forward strand.
GGAGCTGATGTACTCGAGCTTATCCTTCATCTCCTGCTTCATGCAGGCATACTTCGGCAGAAAAACTCTTACGTCAAAGTATCTCTTGTCGAGATACTTGGGGAGAGAGCCTACTACATCCGCAAGTCCGCCTGTTTTGATGAACGGCACCCCCTCAGATGCAACGAACAAAACTTTCTTCATAGAGTTTGCCTCCGTTTACATGTTTTTCGCTTATCTGTTCTCTATAGCCTGTCTTAAGTCTTCCTTCATGTCGAGTACTGCAAGCCTGGAAGCTTCCGCATATCCCTCTTCTCCGACGTGAGCGTACTGTTCCTGCTTATAAGCGGCAATGATGCCTCTTGAGGAATTAACGATGGCTCCAAGACCGTCATCATTGAAGAAGTATGCTATATCAGCGCCCTTGCCTCCCTGTGCTCCGTATCCGGGTACAAGGATGTATGACTTGGGCATGAGCTTTCTGAGGATCTTACCCTGTTCGGGATATGTGGCACCTACAACAGCGCCAACCTCTGAATATCCTGTTATAGGATCTATGGTGGTGCTTCCCCACTCTACTACCTTCTCTGCAACGTGCTCATAAAGAGGTCTTCCGTCTATCTCCCTGTCCTGGAACTCTCCGCTGGAGGGATTGGATGTCTTGACAAGGACGAATATTCCCTTCTTCTCAGCTTCGCACACCTTCACAAAGGGAAGAACCCCGTCGGAACCAAGGTAGGGGTTGACCGTCACTATGTCCTCGCTGAATGCGGAAACGGATGATGATCCGATAACAGTCTTACCGATATGGGCTACGGCATACATCTCTGATGTGGAGCCGATGTCGCCTCTTTTGATATCTCCGATGACCACAAGTCCCTTTTCGCGGCAATAATCGCAGGTCCACTTGAAAACCTCGAGTCCGGGGATCCCGAGCTGCTCGTACATTGCTATCTGGGGCTTTACTGCGGGAACAAGATCAGCAACCGCATCGATGATGCCCTTATTGTATTCTTTGAAAGCAAGAGCTGCACCCTCTAAGGTCTCTCCGAGTTCTGCGAATGCCTTCTGCTTGATGAACTCAGGTACGAACTTGAGATTGGGGTCCAGTCCCACGACTATGGGTGCCTGTTTTTCTTTGATCTGTGCTATAAGTTTTTCAATCATGTAACGCCTCTTTATTCTTCTGTTTTGATTCTGGTATCCAGGAACTGTATCTCTCTTGCCGCGTCGGGATCATCGGGGTATTTTGCGGCATATGCTTTAAGAAGCTCATAGGCTGTCTCAAAGTCCGACACATATTCATATGCCACAGCCCGATTATATTCAAGACTCTTGGCAAATGTTCCGTCATCGGCCTCAATGCCTGCCTTGAAGGCCTCCAGCGCAGCTTCATACTCTCCCAGCTTAAGCCTGCAGAGTCCCAGCTGGTCATACAGCTCTGCGTTGGCTCCCTTTGTGCCTATATAGCTCTCGTATACATTGGCAGCGTAATTGTACTCTCCCATTGCCTCGTAGGTACGTCCGAGGAAAAGAGAACTGGTAACGCTTCCGTCAGCATTCCTGGCACTCTCCAGAAACGCCGCAGCCTGGGTGTAATCCCCCAGATAATAATACATGCGTCCCTTCTCGGAATCGGTCATCTTGCCGGTATCTCCCGCAAGGGCACCCTTTATATATTCAAGTCCCGCTTCACGGTATCCGATGGCAGTCAGCATTTCATATATGCCGATCAGGGTATCGTAATCGTCGGGTTTTCTTGATATTACCACGTTAAAATCAGATACAGCATCCTCAAAGTTGCTCTGCTTAAGTCTGACTGAGGCTCTCAGCAGGTAGCTCTCGGTATCATCACAGTAAGCGATGATGGCATTGTATCTGTCCTCGGCCGCCGCATAGTCACCCATGTTGTTGTAAGCAGCTGCGAGGTAATAGTTGGTATCCACATCCATCTCATCAGGGTAGCCGGTTCCCGAATTAAGGCTTTCCCGGAGATATTTTGCGGCATTTACGTAGTCAGCCTGACCTATGCAGGCAATCCCCCTGGCCCTTGCGATCTCCCTTGCATCCTCACCCGCCTCCTCGGCGCCGGCAAGTGCATTCATGGCTGCGGGATAATCCAGGTTGCCAAGAGCTTCATATGCGGTCTTAAGATTATCCGAACCGGATCCGCATCCGGTAAGGACAGCACATACGCACAAAGCAAGCACCGCTTTTGCCGCAGTGCCTGCCTTGTTGTTTTTACATATATTCATCAGAAAGTTCGAGATTCTCAATCTTTAAGCTCCGAAGTACAGTGAGGACATCTGGTTGCATCCTTGTTGATCTCGCTCTTGCAGAAAGGGCAGATCTTGGTGGTCTTGGGTGCTTCCTCTTCCTTCTTCTTGAACTTATCGGAAGCCTTGTTCATTGCCTTAACGATGAGGAATACAACGATGGCCATGAGAAGGAAATTAATGACAGCGGTGATGAACACACCGTAGTTAAGAGTGGAGGCTCCTGCTTCCTGTGCAGCTTCGAGTGTAGCATAGTTGCTGCCGTCAAGAGCAATGAACCAGTTGTTGAAATCGATGCCGCCTGTCAGAAGAGTGATGACCGGCATGATGATGTCCTTGACAAGGCTGGAGATGATAGCCTGGAACGCTCCGCCGATGATAACACCGACTGCCATGTCGAGCACATTTCCGCGCATGATGAATTTCTTGAATTCTGCGACAAATCCCTTAGTTTTTTCGGCTGCTGCCGCTGCGCCTTTCTTTTCGTTTTCTGCCATTTCGAAAGCTCCTTTCAGGTCTCATACAGACCATTGTTATTTTACCAATTTTCACTATTTGTATCAAGGCAGAAAATCTTAAAAAAACGCGGTTTTTTATGAAGAAATCCCCCGGCCGGGAGGTTGGTCGCAGGATCGATGCATCAGTCTTCAAAATCGTATTTAAGGTTCATCTGGCGCCTGCATTCATCAAGGATTTCCATTACTGTCAGGGTGTCTGAGTGGGTGATATACCGGCTCTCCTTAAGTCCCTCCCTCATCTCGGAGGAAACGATGTCGAATTCGTTGAGGTAGCTCCCATCACCGGAAAACTCCTTCAGATTGCCCTCCGCATCAGTAAATGAGGCATAGCCTGCATAGTGGAGCTGACCTACATGGATGGAGGCCCTGCTCCCCTTCAGGTCAAGCTGCGGATCTGCGCCTTCATCGTCAATGGAGGAAAGTGCCTTAAAAGCACGTCCGTCGGCATATCTGAATATAACCTCCTCGGACCAGTCGATGCCGTCATGGACATCGCCCCTGCACTCGATGCTGTCCGGTTTTCCGAAGAGCTTGTAAAGGTAATAGATGGAATATACGCCCATATCAAGCACCGCACCGCCGCCTGCAGCGGGGTCGGAGACTCTGGGAGCATATTTACAGGAGTTGGTCCTGCAGTCAGCGACGCATTCAAGCACGTCACCGAATTCTCCCTCATCAAGCCACTTTTTGATCTGATTTCCCACAGGGGAGAACCATGTCCACATGGCTTCGGTTATATAGACTCCCTTTTCGCGGGCAAGCTCTATAACCTCCCTTGTCTCCTTAAGGTTTATGGTAAAGGGCTTCTCACAGAGCACGGGCTTTCCCAGGTTAATGGCAAGCTTGGAATATTCGCAGTGGCTCCTGTGGGGAGTTACGATATAGACTCCGTCCACATCCCCTGCACTTATGGCTTCCTCTGCGGTCTCATAAGCCTTTCCGCCGAATGTCTTCGCAAACTCCGTGCTCGCTTCAGATCTGCGGGCAAAGACGGATACTATCTCGTGCCTTCCGGATTCATTTAACCGGGCCGCCACTATTTTGGCAAGGGTACCGCAGCCTATAAAACACCATCTGAATTTATCGCTCATCACAGCTCCTTTCACTATATGGGCCGTTTCTCATGTCACTAAAATCTTAAGGTCTGTCCGGCAAAAATACTACCCATTCGTTGCAATAATATCCCATCTTTTACTCATTATTTGTCGATTCCGGATCCGGTGATAAGGGCAGATAGGTCCGCACCCTTATATCCTCACCTGACATATACAGGGTTACGGCTCCTGTTTCGAAGGTGTTAAGGTAAGCACAGCCTGCATCGTCAAGACGTGCAAGGGTCTCTTCATGGGGGTGTCCGTATCTGTTATCAAGGCCCGCGCTGTTTATGGCAAGCTGAGGTCTGACTGCTTCGAGGAACTGCGCCGAGGATGAACCGGCGGAACCGTGATGGGAGGTTATGTAGACGTCTGTGCCGGAAGTAAAAAGTGATCCGTTATCGGCAAAGGCCTCAGTAAGCGCGCGCTCTCCTGCCCCCTGCACATCGCCGGGGAGAAGGATCGTGTGGCTGCCGGCATATTCCATGGGGATCGGACCGCTTCCTGATGCAATGGACGATGTGCCCAGGTCGTCTGCAGGGAAAGCCGCAAGGATACACATTGATCCGCTGTTGGCATCCTCAGGCACAAAGTCAGATCCCGGATGAAGGCATGTAAAAAGGGTATCACCGCTGTACCATTTATCCCCCGCGCTTATGCATTGGAGTTTTACATTTTTTTCAGAGCAAAGTGCGATGAGTCTTGAGGTATTACCGGTCCCGTCATGCATCTGCTGGGGCGTGATATATACGCCTCCGATATCAATATCCCAGTCGTCCATATTCTCAAGAAGCTCCAAGCAGCCGTTCATATGGTCTTCATCTGAATGTGAGATGAATATGGCATCTATGCATGTTATGCCGTTATATCTGAGAAAGGGGAGGATTATATATTCACCGACATTCCTCCTTGACGTTGATCCTCCGTCGAACATATACACCTCCCCTGCATCCGTTATCATCACATTGCAATTGCCCTGACCCACATAGAGCTGGGTGGCAGTATCATGCGTCAGGTGGGGGAAGCCCAGCATGTAAAGCATTCCTGCAAGCGTTAACGCGAATATCACAAGACAGGGTATCCGGTCGCCGGCAGGTTCCGGTAAGCTGCTTACAAGCGATCGGTCACGCCTGAAGGGACGTTGGGACATGGGGTTGAAGGCGTGGCCGGTAATATGCCTGATAACACGGGCGGTCTCAGATGGATTCCCCATTAATATGATAATGAGTATCCCCAGGTAATAGATCACTACCAGAAATGCTCCGGGTCTCCCGGGACTCCATGAATGAAAGGGCAGCCTTTCAGATAGTCTGCACAGCTCTTCGAATATATCAAGGAGCAGGCAGCTGATGCTTCCGATAAACCCCAGTCCCGGTATGAGCATCAGCATTCCGGAGAATACAAGAAGTGACATACAGGGAAGTATCAGCAGGTTCAAAAACACCGCATATACAGGCACGCGGAAGAAGAACCACAGCTGCACAGGCAGTGTAAAGAGTATGATCGACAGGCTGCTTACAAGAGCCTTTGCTGTTACATGCAGTGCCTGTTCGCACACAGACAGGATACGCTTTCCCTTTGGCATCCCCGGATAAGAGGGATATCTTCTCTTAAAGGATATGCATATCCTCCTTACAGCGGGGAGAAATGCAAGTATCCCTAACGCCGCTCCGTAGGAAAGAAGGAATCCCGCACCCGTAACAAGGGCAGGATGTGTCAGCGCCGTAAGAGCCGCCATCATCCCGAGGGATGTGGGAGGGTCATCCGTACGGCCGAAGAGGTGGGAGAACATGCGGATAACGAACATTCCTATGGCTCTTGATGCAGAGACGCTCATACCTGTCATCGTCCCATACAGCACAAGGATGCCTGCGGAGATCATGGCAGAAGGCACCTCACGGCATTTAAGCTTTCTGAGCAGTCCGAAGCACCCCATCCCAAGGATCGATATGTGGAGTCCGGATATGCTCAGGATATGGGCTATGCCGCTGTTTTGGTACAGGGTCTCAGTCTCTTCATCGATGCCCTCTTTATCCCCCAGGAGAAGATCACACAGAACGGATGCCTCTTTCCCCGGACACACTTCATAAATCCTGGCTTTAAGGGACAGTCTGAATCTTCTGAGTCCTTCCCTTATATGTAAGGAGCATCCGTCCGAAGCGATAAGTACCGCTCTTCTGACACTGCCGTCATATCCCTTGGAGGTATAGTACTCATAAGCATTGAACTCTCCCGGATTCATTGCAGGCTTAAAGGAGGCATATTCTCCGCCCATCACCACACCCTCCCCTATTCTCAGGTCCGGCATGGCATCGAACCTCACAAGAAGCTTCAGCCCGGACATGGCATCATCAATATACGCATCACTCACTATTATGTAATTGTCATGTATCTCATCTGCGACTCCGCTTAAGGTTATGTATGCCCCGTCTTCAGGAAGGGGCTTAGTCTTCTCAAAGGGTAATATCCCCATAAGGTTTCCGATGAAGACTGATACAACGATGACGGCGCAGATAAATGCAAGAGGTCTTCTCATATCACTCCGGATTTCAATAATAACCTGCATAGATAAATGTGCCGGGCAGGAATGCACCAATGCATACCCGGCGCAGATATTGCGTCAGGCAAAAAGCACACGCAGACTTTAATGCATGCGCAGACTTCCGCCACAGCGGCTGTTTAACGATCATGTATTGTTCTTGGATACTTTCGGCGATACGCCGATGAGGGATCTGCCATTACAGATCCTGTGAAGCTGCGGCTGACCATGAACAGTCAGCAGATACGCGGTCCGGGAATTCCGAATGCTTCAACATCCTATGGGTAGATTGGTTTATTTCCTGAATCTTCCTGCGATCCTTGTGGAATAGAGGTACGAAAGCACAAGTGTCGCAGTGACACTTCCGGGGAACAGGATCCCGTGAATGATCGTCCTCTTAAGCACCGACAGGTGAGGGAAGATAAATGTATTGATATATACAACAATGGGGAAATGTATGAGGAATGCATATCCGCTCAGATTTCCCACAAATACGGTAACCTTATTGGTAAGGATCCGGGTAAGGAACCCGGACTTCCTGTAGAACAGCCACACGAGCAGCGTTGAGATGACAGGGATCACGGGAGCATGTGACAGGAAGATATTGGTATTGTCATTCTGCCACAGATATACAAGCCATCCCACTGCGGCAATGACTGCGATCTCAAGTATGCTCTTTACCACAGATCCCGCACTTAATCTGAAATAGTCATGGCCAACAGTATTTCTTCCGTTTTCCCTGACCATGAATCCCAGCATCATTCCGCTGAGCAGATCGAATATCCTGTAAAGGGGACAGCAGTGGGTAAGATACACTATCATGCTGTCTATGCGGCAGTATCTGTATGTCACAAAGAGAACGGCAGTCTGCAGTACCACCCACAATACGAGAAGGCATGCATACACCGCATTAGATCCTATTTTCTTAAACGCTCTGTAGAGATACGGGAAGATGATATAAAGGATCAGTATTGTAGACAGATACCATGACACTCCGTTCAGTGAAGCGGCGATATCCGCATTGGGGACAAGGGACTGGATCAGAAATACATTGCACACCACCTTGATCAGGATGTCCATTGGATCAAAGTATCCTGCCCTGTATATGGTAAGGGGAATGCATATTACCATAAGCACAAGGTGAAGAGGATATAGCTTCCTTATGCGGTTCCATGCACTGCTTATATTCTCCTTAAGTCCGGTATGTGCGCTTACGCCCCCGGTCCTTAAGGTAAGCAGGAATCCTGACAATACGAAAAACACAGACACCGAAACGGGTGTCCATCCGAAATAATAGAAATGTCCGAGGAATATTCCCGCAAAGGCAAGTCCTCTGAGTGCCTGAAGAGACTGAGCCTTACCGTCTCCCGCAGTTTTGGATCCGGAATCCTGTGATGCGTAAGACTTCTCCGGATCTGTATTGGATTGTGTGTTCTTATCCTGATATTGTGACATGTGTGTCAGCTGTTCCAGCTTAACCTGTGAAGCTCTCCGTATTTTGCCAGACCGGCAAAATCATTCTGGCGGAGCGCCTCGTACAAAACGATTGATACGGAGTTGCAAAGGTTGATGGATCTCTCATCCTCAAGCATAGGGATGCGTATGCAGTCCTGCTCTGCGGATACAAGTATCTCCTCGGGAATACCGCGGCTTTCCGGGCCGAACATGATATAGTCATCTGTTCCGAAGCTTACATCAGAGTAAACCTGATGCGCCTTTGTAGTCGCCATCCATACCCTGGGGTTATTATTTCTGTCCAGAAAATCCTCAAAGCTGTCGTATTCTGTATGATCGAGCCTTGGCCAGTAATCAAGCCCGGCTCTCTTTATCTCCTTCTGATCCAGCGAAAATCCCAGAGGCTTTATCAAATGGAGCCTGGATCCGGTAGCAACACAGGTACGGCCTATATTGCCGGTATTATATGGAATTTCGGGCTGATATAAAACTATATTGAGCATTTATCACTTACCGTTACAGAGCTTCACCAGAAGTGTCTCTGTTGCCATCTTGTCATTCATCCTGCCGGTCTTGAAATCTTCATCCGCCGTCTCGCAAAGGGACACGGCTCTCTGGAGTTCTGCCGACGACATGTGGGATGCCTGCTGCAGGTATTTCTTCACCTGGAATTCACCTATCTCACCCCTGGAGCGCTTCACCTCTCCGGTCTCTTCATCCACTTCCTGTCTGAAGGCTATGGTGTTGATAATGTCCGTTAAGTGCATTCCGGCATCCTCGGACATACTCTTAAGCTGCAGCATCCAGAGGAACTGTTTTTCCAGCATGACAACGATCCTTACAGGGGCAAGCTTAAGTGCCAGGAGGTCTTCATACCGGTCCATTACGGTGTGTATATCCCTTCTCATGACCGCATCGATCATCTCGAAGATCCTGTCCTCTATATTTCTGGAGCAGATGGTATCGATGTCCTCTCTTGTTATGACATCCCTATCCATGGCATAGGCACTGAGCTTTTCAAGTTCGGACATGAGCTTTCCCATATCGGTTCCGATCACACCCAGGAAATATTCCGCATCATCCTGTCCTATCCTCTGATTCTGCTTCTTGAGGAACGCACCGATATTCTGGAGAAGATATCTGTCAGACTGGGTGGTGAACTCAACGCACCTTCCGAGCTTTGATATCTGCTTATAAAGCTTTAGTCTCGCATCAGCCTCATCTTCAACAAATATAAAGCTTGTGGTATCCGGAGCCTGGGAAAGGAAGTCTGCAAGTTCGTCCGCATTCTTCTTGAAAAATCCGGAATACCTTACCACCACCACTCTCCTGTCGGCAAAAAAGGGCATGGTCTGTGCAGCATCAATGATCGCAGAGGCCTGGACGGGATTCATGTCGAAAATGCTGGTGTTCATGTCATCCCTGGAACCGCCCATGGCCTTCAGGAGTTTTTTTTCATAGAAATTGCGAAGGTAACGCTCGCTTCCAAACAGGAGGTAGAATCTCTTCAGCTCTCCCCCTGACAGATCCTTCTTAAGTTGTTCGAGGCTGGCCGCCGCATCCTTTGGTTTCATATCATCACTGACCGTCCGGTGATCCCATCATCTCAAGGGCTTCTTCGATGGTTATCACCACATCATCATTGTATTCATAAGAGGATTCTAAGGTTTCGGGCACCACACCGTCAACCATGATCTGGACCCTGTCAACCGCAGGAAGTGCACAGAGGGAATCCACTATGGCAAGTACCGAAACTGATGTGGGCACATTGCCGTATGGGATCAGGAAGTCACTGCTTAAGTTGACATAGCAGACACCGTCCTTGGTATTGACGTTCAGTACGGATGTCTGGGGATTGATGCTGGGATAGATACCCTCCACCTGTCCGCTGGGGCCTGATATCAGCTCATCCACAACGAATCTCTCGAGAGGCATTGAAGTGGAGTAGAACTTATTCCTGTACACTCCTATCAGGTAGTTGCCGTCCCAGGATGTAAAGAAGAGCCTGATGTCGGCCTCTTCGTATGTGTTGATCTCATTGCCGTCGTTGCTTATGAAGGTGCCGGAATTCATCTCACCGACTTCGAATCCGCTGTGATCAAGGAGCGGTTCACCCATCACGGTAAAGTATACTCCGTTCACTGCGCCTGAGGCACACAGGGTTTTTACTATAGCCGCCCTCACAAGTACTTCCGTGGTGAATTCAAGCTTCCTGTAATCATAATCCATGTTAAGAACCAGCACGCCGTCATCAAGGGTATAGTCAAGAACCTTGAAGCCCATGGCAAGAGGTGCCTTGTACCTGGCATTTGGATCCTTCTCGGAAAGAAGGGCCAGCATCTTCTGAACCACCGCATCGGGGGAATCCACTATGGCATCAACATAATAGGCTTCCGTCTTCGTCTCTTCGTTGTTGATGTAGTAGACGGGTATCCTGTCTTCGCCGGGGACGTTATCCTCAGCCGAAGAGCAACCGCACATGCACGCAAGAAGTGACATGAGTGTCAGAATGGATATTATCTTTTTCAGGATATCATTTCGCATCTGCTATATAACTCAGAGGGATGGTCACAACGAACCTTGATCCCTCGCCTTCCTTACTGGTCAGGTCAATCTTACCGTGGTGCATCATCACAACCTTTCTGCATATGGCAAGACCAAGGCCTGTTCCGCCTATCTCCCTGGAATGGGATTTATCAACACGGTAGAATCTTTCATAGATATGGGCAAGTGATTCCTCGGGAATTCCCAGTCCCGAATCCTCAACCGTCAGTGTAAAGGACTGGTGGTCCGCATCAAGAGAAACTCTCACCCATCCGTTTTCATGGTTATACTTAATGGCATTTTCCACAAGGTTCGTTATAAGGAGGGTGAGCTTAACCTCATCAACCTCAGCAACGACCTGTCTTACCGTCTCGAAGGTCACGTCAACGTTCTGCTTGCGGGCGATGGCCCTGAGTCTCTTGAGTACCAGTTCGGTGATCTCATTGATATCAGCGGGAGCAATGTTCAGATTCTGACCCGAGGTATCATCCATCTTGACCAGGGCGAGAAGGTCTGTGATGATCCTGTTTTCCCTGTCGATCTCCGATGCGATGTCCGTCATGAATTCCCTGTATTCCTCAACAGATGCATCGGGGCTTGCAAGAAGGGAATCGGACAGAACCTTCATGGATGCCATGGGAGTCTTGAGCTCATGTGAGACATTGGCAACAAACTCGCCCCTGCTCTCATCAAGGGCATTGATACGAGACAGGAGGTTATTGAAGGCCTCGGAGATATGCTCTGTCTCCGTACATTCATCCACGGGCTGCACGTAGCTGTGATACCCCGCCTTGACTGCGGAGATACGGTTAGTAAGCTTTGCGATGGGGCTCACCAGGAACTTGGACAGGATGGCTGCCAGTGTCACCACCAGCACCACTATTATCATCTCAAGTATAAATGCGTTATTACCGAGAACATCGGCCATTTTGACAATGCTGTCATCGGAGATGGAGGTCAGCATGACTCCCCTGATAACACCTGCGCCGCCCTCAGCCGTAGTATCTGCTATGGGGGTTGTGAGTTCGATGTATCCAAGATTACTGTCATAGTAGGAAGTGGAGATCCCGCGGAAGCACTTGATGACCTCCTCCGAGATGATCGTCTTTCCTTCAGAGATACCGTAGGTATCCTTCAGCACCTGAAAGTTGCTGCCTATGATCATTATCCTGCCTTCGTAGATATCACCCAGCATCTCTATCTCGGCATCCATGACGTCAAGCGAGCCGGTGTAATCATCCGCCCGGCCTGTCAGTGCTGATATGTACTTATTCGCAACAAGGTGATTCGCCGTTATCGTCAGCTGGTTCTGAACAGCAGATGCTCTGGTCTCCACAGCCCTTGCTTCATAGTTGGATACTATGGTGACTCTCACAAGGATGCAGGGCACGATCCCCAGAACCAGTATTATCAGGAATATCCTGGCTCTCAGGGATCTTAAGAGTATAACGGACTTAAGATTTGATAATATATCATTCATGCATCAATTGCCGTTTTGTGTAAAAAAGTATCCGACTCCCCATCTGGTATGGACATATGTGGGATTACCGGCGTCTTCCTCAATCTTCTCGCGAAGACGTCTTACATGCACATCGACGGTCCTCTCGTCACCGGGGAAGTCCTCTCCCCAGACGGCCTTGAGAAGATCCAGTCTCTTATATACCTTGCCCGGATTCTCCATAAGGATCCTAAGCATGTCGAATTCCTTGGATGTAAGAGGGATCTCTTCAGTCCCTCTGAAGGTTCTGTGTCCGTCGAGATCCAGAGTAAGTCCGCCTGCGCTTATAGTCCTGCCGGTCGGTCTGGACGACTTCTCCTTCTGGCTTCTGCGCATGACAGCCTTGATCCTGGCCTTTACCTCGAGAATGTTGAAGGGCTTGGTCATATAATCGTCCGCACCGTATTCAAGACCGAGGATCTTGTCCATATCCTCGCCCTTTGCGGTGAGCATTATAATGGGAGTCCTTGAGAATTCCCTTATCCTCTGGCACACTTCATAGCCTCCGATCTTGGGAAGCATAACATCCAGAAGTATTATGTCATATTCCCCTGCCTCGGCTTTTGCAAGAGCCTCTTCACCGTCATAGGCACAGTCAACTTCCATGCCGTCCTGTTCGAGGCTGAACCTGATTCCTTTTACGATCAGCTTTTCATCATCTACAACAAGAACCTTAACTGCCATATTGTCCCTCATTATCCCTGTAAGCTTAGTCATCTCTGGTGTGAGCGGTGTATATGATCATGATACAGCACTCACCCTTATGTATCCCGGGTGACAGTCATATGCAGATAAGATCTGCGATATCTCTGTACAGATTCTCACCTATCCCGGATACGTTCCTGATCTCTGTTATGTCTCTGAATGCACCGTGTTCCTCACGGTATCTGATGATCGCCTTTGCCTTGGATTCACCGATTCCCGGAAGCGTGCACAAAAGCGTGACATCCGCAGTATTGATATTGATAAGTCCGCCATCTGCGGGTCCATCCATGCCGTGGGCATAACCTGCCGCGGCATCAGGTATCTCTTCTCCCACCATGGGGAAAAAGATCATCTCACCGTCCCTTACGCCTGCTGCCAGGTTGATCCTGTTCTCATCCGCGCCTTCCGAAAAACCGCCGGCCGCTTCAAGGGCATCACACACTCTGCTGCCCTGCTCCAGTTCATATACGCCCGGTGTGACAACGCTCCCGCATACATACACATATACGCATGCATCATCCATGGTACCACCGGTGTTAATATCTCCCTCTTCCTCGCAAGGGGTCTCATCACCTGAGGTAAGATCCGAAAGAGTTACCGCCCTGTCACCTTC
>CACWJQ010000039.1 GCA_902761225.1 uncultured Lachnospiraceae bacterium
TTTAGCCTCATTTATGATATCCGGATTAAGTTCTCCGTAATAGATCATATATGAGGATTTCTCTGTGTAAGGATATTCCTTTCCCTCCGCTACGGTTGCAGTGGGATCCTGTATTCCCTGACCGGGATCACCGGATCCGTTATTACCTCCGCATCCTGCAAGCATCACCGCCGACATGAGCAGTGCTGATAACTGTAACAATTTACTACATTTCATTTCTCGAATGCCTTTCTAAAAAATACACTTTTGGGGTATATCACCCCTCTTTTCCATCTTAGAACATGAGTGCCGATATACATCCTGAATGTATATCGGCTGTTCACGCGCGTAAGTATATCACATTATCGCAAATCTTTCATTTAGCTGCTCTGATCAGGCTTTTTTATCTTCCCGAAAAAAGCTCGTCTGCCTGCAGATATAAGAACTGACTTAAGTGACACGTTTCTTATCTTTTTATTATTGATCATAAACCTTGCAAAGGTAAGGCACCATAACACGGGCCAGAGAGGTACCATCCTGCAGGCTTCGGGATAATTCAGCTTCATCTGATGATGGAATTCCCTGGCATAATCCACTATTCCGCTGCCTCTTAAGGCAACCATTCTGTCCTTCGACACCTTGCCGAATTCTCCTGATCTTAAGAAATCCTCCCAGTATGCATCCGTTTCGCTTCTGGTATACCTTCTGTCTCCGGCTGTAAGAAGCTTTACGGACTTTTTGCACAGACCCAAATGTCTGTAGCACACAAGGGTGATCATATCGGAAAAGCCCTTGATGCCGCTTTCCTTTACAAGCTTAAGGTATTTCCTGACTGTATGTTCGGGTATCTCCCTGTTCCAGAATGTTACCCAGTCACACAAAAGCCTTATTCCGAATCCGGATCTCAGATAATGCTGAAGCATATGAAGAAGCAGTTCGTATGCATGGAATGCATCTCCCAGGATATTAAGATCGACGCCAAGAACATTCCTGCTTACAACAAGGTCTTCATCCCCTGCATTATTTTCTGACATAAGTCTGCGCTGCTGTTTTAAAAGGATCCTGTTGATCCTGTCATCATCGAAAGGCTCAACAAGAAGTGTGTGAAGTTCCACATCAATGGTATCTTCAAAGGACATCACAACATGATGGAGGGCAAGCTGTGTCTCCTTCACTTTAAGGCCGTGCTCCTCAAGAACGCTTATAGCCCCGGTAAGCTTTTCCGCATCAGGGATAAGTATATCCACATCCCCGCTTTTTCTCATCAGAGGTGAGGGATAAAAAAAGGCTGTGCCCATACCTTTTAAAAGAAGCGAAGGAATTCCCTTTTTTCTAAGTACATCAAGAATATCCCGTGACAGAAAAAGCAGCCTGAAATCCGAAGCAGCTGTCCTTATGGCATCATTGCGAAAACCGGCAACGATCTTTTCGGGAATATGCTCCATACAGGATGCCGTGTCATATAAAAGCGCAGACACCTTCTGTGCACCGGCAATACCCGCAAGATCCATCCATTCTTTATCGGACAGATAACCCTGTACATCGGTTTCTTTATTTATCTTTGCCCCGCTCAGAGAACATTTCAGCATTTCCCTGAGCATAATTTCCGTTTTATTCATTTTGTAAGCCTGTTTTCAAGCACCTCGGAAGCCTTGCATCTCAGATACACAAAATCCGGATTTCTGCGGTACAGTGCCATATAAACCAGATTGGTAACACCGAAAGTGATAAGTATCCTTATAATGAGGCCGCCCCAGCTTCCCATCTCCGATATCAGCCTGTTTATAAGTGAATGCTCTATGACAAGAAGCGCCATGGTAATAAATGTGTAATAAGCATATTTAAGGAAATACGGAATACAGCTTCTGCCCAGCCTGTGCCTGTAGAACATAAATGGTTCCACCCAGAATGAAGTAAGCAGCAGACTGATGAGGGTTCCGAGAAACACTCCCACCGTACCGTATCTGAATCCGAGCACCAGCGATACCACCAGATTGATCACAGCTTCAGCAACAGCCTTCCACTTATCATATTTGAAAAGCCCCATGGAATTCCTGAATATCAAAACAGGCTGTCTCATTCCCGAAAAATAAAACACCAGACACAGAACTATCGTGACCTTCATATCAAATCTGTACTGAGCTCCGAAGCTGAGTGAAACAAATACATCAAGCACTTCAAAAAGCATTATTGTGATCAGACCATATATCCATTGTCCCAGGAAGAATACAGAATCGAAAACTCTCACTATCCTGTCCTTGGATACATTGACATTCATGTCACCGATGCTCGCAGTCATTCCTTCAAACACCTGCTCGATTACCTGTCTTACAGATCCTATGATCAGGTAATAGTTCGAATAACATCCGAGAGCAAGAGTCCCCACAAGCGAAGATAAAAGCAAGTTGTCGGTGTTGTTAACGATAACGCTTCCGGCTTTATGGACCATCATAGCCTTAACGTCTTCATCAAGGGAAAGCTTTTCCTTATCATCTAGTTTTCTGACATCCCTGTCGTTAAGAAAGGGATACATCTTCCCTGCTTTTACGTGGACGCTGATATTGGATGCAACTGTACAGAGTATCCACACGCTCAGATACAGTATGAAATTCCCTGTAAGGAGCAGGATGACTATCTGCAGTATATTCTGCAGTATCCAGAAGGATGTCCTGATGATAGTTGTGATATGGCTCTGCTGGTGAGCATCAATGATTATCTTTCGGTATATCCCGATATATGAAAGGGCCGAATTAGCCACATACAAAAAATATATCAGTGGTAGACCTGGTATGGCGGACTTATCCTTTATCAGGATACCAAGCAGCGGAGTCACGGCAAGTCCGCCTGCAAGCATGATACCGGCCACGATGTAGTAAAACCGCCTGAACATTAGCATCAGAGTCTTCTGTTTTTCAATATCTCCGGATGCTATAGGCTTATAGAGTGCAAATGATACAGCAGTGTGAGCTCCAAGCTCAGATACAGCCATTATGTTCAGGATATCGCAAAACAGACCGTTTATTCCGACATAGACAGAACTGAGGGTATGTGTAAACACGACTCTTGCTATGAACCCAATGAGTATGGCAGATACTCTGGATATCACCGCAACAGTCGAATTTCTTGCAGAATTCTCTGTTCTTCCGTTTATTTGAACCAATCTATATACCCGCAGTTTCTAAATCACACGGACAGATGTCTCATTTTTCAAATGAGCATTTATCACCGAATCTCTTATCAAAAGCCTTCACAAGCTTTTCTGTCACTTCCGTTTCATCACGCACAAGCCCCGTATCATTCAGGCACAGCACCTTTATATCAGGTAAAAATACTCTCCTGCCTCCGGATGAAATAATATCAGCTGCCTTCTTCAGATCATCGCACAGTTCATAATACCTGAAACTTGCGGTGACATTGGAAGGAACAAATTTCCCCGACAGCTTACCCCATTCACGGAACAGATACTGATTAACATCCGTATCATTCCTGAACTTATTATTATCAAGACTGCTGAGATATTTCCCTTCTCTGTTCCACACTTCGTTAAATACGCTCTTAAGCATGGGCGATGGACCATGAACGGTATATAATCCCGTGAATCTGGGAAAACCCAGCTCAAGAAGATTATAGAAAAAATACAAAGGCGGATAACCCAAATGGAAATATGCGCCCGGCTGTTTCCTGACATTATTCCGCTTGTCAAAATGCTTCGACAACACGATGGAATCATTCATCAGATGATGCGACATGACCGGATTTGAGGGATTGGCCACCACAGGCTGAAATGCCAGCATATCTCTGGGAAGTCCGTTTTTAAAGAAATAATCCTCTCCGCATTTTCCGAGCAGATACATGTCGTCATTAAAATATATAAACTGTTCGGAAAGACCCGGGATCAGATGCAGATATCTTTCTATAAGTGCCGAATTAAAACATGGTCTCGCACTCTCCGGCATAAAGTCTTCATGTCTTACTATATTGAGTCTTTCATTGGAGGTATCAAGCCATTCAGGAACATGCCCCCATGTGACAAAGTGGATCATACGTACCCAGGGTGCATTCTTTTCCATGCATCTGAACCAGTATTTTAGGAGCCCCCACTCATGATATCTTTCATCAGCATCGTCTACGGGCTGTTCAGTGCGGTATTTTCTTTTTTCAGACAGCCACTCAGGGTCCGAACCGTCAACCCAGGTGATAACGATATCTGTATTCATCATTGTCCTCTGCAGATCCGATAAGCATTTTACTTAGTCTGATATATGATATCCTGTGTTGTAACCCTGCTGTCATCCACCTCAAATCCCAGCTGATACAGGCATGAAGGATTCTGTCTGAAATAATAGCACACAAAATCTTCATCCTCATAATACACATGGAGTTCCGTAGGATACAGATTCTGGAAATCATTGACCCACTTTAAGAGTCTCGACTCAAGAACAGTTCTGGTGATCCACTCCGCATAAGCATCGGATACAATGGGGAATTTATAGAATACTCCCGTTGCTATCTCAGGCGAAGCTGTTGAAGCAATATGATAGGGATATACGCTTCTTATGGAATTATCGTAATACTCGGAATATTTCTCCTTAGCAAGCCAGCCGGGTCCCGAGAAAAAATTAAACTGCGCATATTTCAGAGGATGTTTTTCAAAGAACAGGAATACGTACTCCGTGGGAAGCGTGTAATCCTTCTCTACACATTCATTGATAAAGTAAACCAGCTCCTCATGGTAGCCGTACTCTATCACATGATATATCTCCTCAACAGGTGAAACTATGGTAAAATTCCCCTTCTCCATATCTGATATTATGGATTCAGAAACGGAAACCGCCTGATTATACCTGGTAAACTCGGTATACAGATACCCGTGCAGACTTCCGGTGGCGATAACAACTATATAAATCGCCAATGTAACGATACCGGCACAGATCTCATTGACCAGAACAGGCAGCTTCTTATCCATTGCAAAAAACAGGATATCAAAGGGAACCACCATCACAGCGCATATCAGTATCTGCGCGATCAGGCACAATCTGCTGGGTGCAAACAGATTGTGAAGACCTATATATGACGAGCTGTACAGTATCATAAAAACAATGGATGAAAGGGCAAGTATGGCGTATCCGTCAAAGAGATCCATCCCTATATTATCGAAATTGTATTTATGTACATATATGATATTGGCTGCTTTAAGGATTACATACAAAGCCAGCACCACTAAGGTAATGATACATATCATCTTGGCTCTTTCATGTCCGTAAATGGCAATATATCCGTGACGATAGACTCCTACGACTGTCTTTCTTATTCCCGATATAACGGAAGCGTTATTCTCAGCCTTCCCCGGTTCATTCCCCTGTCCGGCCGCCCTGACCACAGGTAATCTGTTATCTTTCAGATCAAGCTTTCCATCTGTTATACCCTGCTCTGCATTGACATTAGGATCACCCTGATATGTTCCGTCTTCTCCTCTTATGACTTCAATTCCCCATCCGAGGGAACCCTGTATACCGGTTCCCGTCACATATGCTATGAGCATCGGAGCTCCGGATAATACCAGTCCCACCATCACAGATGCGATGATCGGTATAAATCTTGCCGGTTTAAATACTCTGAGAAAGTAAAAAGGAACGATACACAGACAAAGGAAAAATGCAAAGCCCGATACATAGAAATGCGTGCATACCGATACTGCCAATGCGCCCGCAAACAGTATCAGTTCATCGTTGTAAAGAAGCTTTTTCAGCTTCTCTGTATTTCCGCCTCTTTTACCGATAAGATTTCTGATCCTGCTCTTTTCACTGCCGGATCTGAGATATCTGATAAAGCCTATGGCACAGATAAATGCACTGAAGAGACAAAACTCCTGCGGTATTGTCCATTGCATTCTTGCCATGGAGTAGATCTCATCAACGCTGAGCGCATCGATAGTAAGAAAAATGGCAAGCGCAAATATGGGAGTGTATCCGGATCTGAACAGCTCCCTGAAGAAGAGATATGCGCACAGAAGGATCACCGGGATATTCACGCACTGAGCAAACAGCATACAGCTGAAAAGTCTTACACCAAAAAGGATATGCATTGCATAGAGGAAGCAGTGCATGCCCTCGGGATAAATGCCCAGGGAAAAGATCTGCCCGTTTATCAGTCCATACAGCATGGAACTGTGGGTATACATATCACCGGTCCCGTATGAACGGTTCAGAAAGGAACCGTATGAAAAATAGATCATTCCGAAAAGTATCACAACCGAAAGAAGGATGTATTCTATCTTATGTCCCTTAACCTTTTCTCTGAACGCCTTCTTATTACTGTTCCATGCATCTATGGAGTTCCTGAAAAGATTCAGGAACATCTGCTTGACTCCGTAGCTTCCGGCTAGAATCCTGCCGGCTTCGTCCAGCCTTTCCTTTTTATCCGGTATCCTGATATACAGACTTATAAGTATGCTTCCGAAGAATAATACTCTGAAAAGCCAGGGTTTCAAAATACCAAACTGTCCAAGGAGCAATACAACCGTGTTAAGTATCACGATACTGATAACCGGACAGAACATGAATCTGTATGATAAGTATTTACCCTTAAGAAACCTGCGAAAAAGTATCGAAGGCCATAAGAACATCAGAATAAAATATACGATCCCTACCTTGAAATATTCCAGAAACCAATAAAACAGCTCCATTATCTTAATTCTCCCAAAAGAACGCTTCCGTCATCTTCGCAGATGTTGGCATAGCGTATTGTTTTTCCATCAAACATACGAACGGTCTTAAGGTATACATATACCGTTCCCGAAAACCCGTCTTTATAACCACCCGGTATACATACCTGAATGCTTTCCGTTTCACCGGGCATGATGCTTCTTCCCATATCAGCCGGTATGTCTATCGTCTTTATGCCGGGACCCTGACTTTTTAAAATGATACAGCTCTTTGTCTCTCTGTATAAAGGAGCAAATCCGTTATTTGAAATATTGATCTGCAGGATATTTTTTGACCTTGAGAATTTCACGCTTTTTACAATAAGCCTGTATCCCAGTCTACTGCTTACGGAATCAAAGAGCCCTTCTCTTTCCTTAAGTTTTTCAAGGAGAAGCGGATCATAGTCCATATTCAGATAAGTGATCCTTTTTTTCTGTAAAAATGAGATCACCTCATTATCCTTAAGCCGGTCTATATATCCTCCACCGTATACAGCCTCGCCGCCGTTTGGCGAATCCAGGGATATACCACTCTCATATTCCGGATCTGCGTCCTGATCCTTATATGTCCCCATGTCTGACTCGGATGCAAATATCGCATCATCGAAGAGTCCGAGTCTGCGGTCATCATTATCGAGCTGTCTGTGTATATCCGGTCTTCTTACAGCAAAAAAGCATTCGGGATGTCCTTCAGAAAGTTCATCCGAACCCAGCCCCTTTATCCTGTCATATATACCTGTAAAGGAAGCGGCATCCGTATATCTCGAAGTATGCATCTCCCCCCAGTTACCCACAAGGAGACCCTGATAAATAAATACCCTGCTTCCGGCACGCGCAAGAACGTTCCTTACGAGCCCTGCATCCCTGAGCACCTGCTCGTAGTAATACGGCTCATTTTCAAGAGCATGGCCACAGGTATCATAAGTGACTCTCAGGATGATATCCTTGCCCTGTCCGTAGAAATGATCGATGATCCCGAGCATCCTGTCAGCAAGTACTGCCTGAGACGATCCATCTTCAGATACTGATCCTATGCAAAAAAGAAGGAGTATCATTGAAGGTGCTATACCGGTTATTTTGGGAAGCTCATCCCTGCCCGGCCCTTCCTTCCTGAGATCATAGGTATACATCCTGTACCAGCCTCTGTCAGGATTGCACAGATCTTCTGATGACTCTCTAAGTTCAGATGCTTTGAACGAAGGTCCTGTTTTAAAAAAATCCGTTAATCCCATAACTGGTCCGTTGCAGTAATATCTTTCTTCTCTTTAAAAAGTCTTATCCTGATCCACACCGAGGCTATTGAAAAAGACATTCTCAGCATATACATGAGGGGCTTCAATCCCGAATGCATGCTCTTCCCCGATTCCCTTATATGCATCACCGCAGGGATCTCTATCACCTTAAATCCAAGGAGAAGCATCTGCATTATCATATTGGCATCAGGATACCTGTCATCAAAGTGTCCGTACCCCATGTAATATGAAAATGCATCACGGCTCAGTCCCTGTAATCCTGTAGTGGGATCGGATATCTTCATGCCGGTACCGATCCTTATAAGTCTGCTGAAAAGTCTGTAAGCTTTTCTCTTTATAAATGAAGTGGGATAGTCCTTCCATCCGTTTATGAATCTCGATCCAAGGACCAGATCCGGTCTTACTCCGTTCTCATCTTCCACGGTGAGTGCCCTGTATATCTCGGGGATATTGCATGCATCATGCTGCCCGTCTGCATCCATCTGGATCACATATTCATACCCGTGATCATATGCATATCTGTAGCCCAGCTGCAGTCCGCTTCCGTATCCGAGATGATAGACATATGATATGACTCTGATCCCCATATCAGAGACAACCCGA
This sequence comes from uncultured Lachnospiraceae bacterium, assembly GCA_902761225.1. Lineage (GTDB taxonomy): Bacteria > Bacillota > Clostridia > Lachnospirales > Lachnospiraceae > AC2028. The sequence continues at coordinate 8,539 of CACWJQ010000039.1, forward strand.
ACGGTATCATCACTTGAAGAATCATTCAGGACAACAACATCACACACACCGGCTATGTCAGGCTCCTTAAGGCGCTCAAGCAGCCTGCCGATGGTTTTTTCCTCGTTATAAGCAGGTATGATGATCAATACTTTATTCATAGGCAACCTGAGTAACATCCATGTACTTTCGGTACGATATCCGCAATCTACCCTCAGAGCTTATCCGGGAAGGGATACGAGTTTTTCAACAGCCTTTCCGGCGGCTTCTTCATCATCCAGATACCCGTAAGCTGCTTTATTCCCGTATTTTCTCAAAAGGTCATCATCATAGATCAGTCCAAGCACTGTATCCGCCACAGACTCGGGGTCAAATGCACAGAGCAGCCCGTCAATGCCTTCGGTTATCTGTTCTCTGTTACCGCTGCAGTCAGATGCTATAACCGCCTTTCCAAGGATCCTGGCTTCCTGTATCGCAATGCTCTTTCCCTCATACCCTGTGACATGCACATACAGATCGGCTCCTGCGATATAGGGATACGGATTATCCACAGCCCCGCACAAGATAAAATCATTCTCAAGACCGTATCTTCTGATGCATTCCGTAAGGAACTTCCTTCTGTCTCCGTCACCGATCAGATACCATCTTACAGGCTTTAGATCCGGTCTGCCCTTCAGTTTATCCACTATAATCTTCATGGCTTCGATGGATACTTCAAAGGATTTCTGATCGGTGAGACGTCCGACCGTTACGATCCTCCTGCCATCAAAACCGTCGTTAAAACCATGTCCCTTCTCAGACATTGCGATAATGCGGTCCCTGTCGATAAGATTTGGGAACACTTCCGTGATACTGCTCTTTTCCGGATACACCTTTAAGAAGGAATCCCTCACTTCAGCAGAGACAGTAAATATCCTGTCCATATGGTCATAACAATCAAGATCAAGCTTTCTGTTATAACCGGCCCGCACATAATCCACATGCACGAATGCAGCCTTAATGTCCGCATTTACATGATCTGCCGCATAATAAGTCGATCCGCCTTCAAGAAATGCCACGGCAAGATCGTAATGTTCATTAAAAATTTCAGAGGTATCTGACAGCACTCTCCACATCAGCTTATCTGCCCTGACTTTACCATCTGCGATCATGGACAAGGCATTACGAAGAAGGTATGAAAAGTGCCTGATCATTCCGCCTTTTTGGATCAGCGCGGCGGTACAGGTTTTTCTTAAGATCTTCCTTCCATCATCTGTCAGTACGGATACATTACTGATATTCCGGTTAAGCACCCTGACGCCTGCGGGAAGCTCGTCCCACATATCCCCCTGAGAGGTTATAACATACAGACTTATATCATATAACCCTTCATATTCTCCGCTCAGGAGCTTTTTAAGAAGGGTTATCATAGCAGTCTCGGCGCCGGCACGGCTGAGGGTATTTATAACAAATAAGATTTTTTTCTTATCCACTTACATTCCTTTTTTGTCAGCCGTTCTTATTGTCATCTTCAACACTTTCGGATATATTCTCTTCGCTTTTCCTGATCTTCTCTAATTCTTCCCTTATCTCATCCTTTTCCTGCGTAAGAAGAGTCAGTCTTATCGCAAGTTCCGTATTTTTTCTCATCAGTTCGGATATGGCACGGGAGAAAAACAGGGCTATGTACACAAGGAGAAAGAAAATGATAAGTATGATCACAAAGCTGACGGGACTAATGAGGGCGGACAGTCTTGAGGGCCTGATGATACACCCGCCAATGATGGTGAGTACCGATACCAGTCCCCACATAAGGCAGAAAGATTCCGTCATACGGCGCTTTGCAAGAGAAAACACCGCATCGCCCAGCAGAAATACTCCAACGATTATAATGACCGCTTTCAGAATAATGCCCATGGAATTCATAGATATTATTACTTCTCTTTCTTCTCTGTGCGGGGGTAAACCTTATTGGAAGGCATCTCCCCATCCTTTCGCTTCATAAGTGTTCCGGTGCAGAAAATATGTACATCAAGTGTGCGCTCGATCTTTCTGAGTCTGAAATATGCGGTGGTCCATCCTGCAAGAGTTCCCAGCACCAGGCCAAGTCCGAACCAGACAGGGGGAAGTTCCTTGGAAATGATGGCTCCTGCAAGTGTTGTCAGCACAAACACCAGTGCAGTAAGTACCGCTCCGCTGAAATCATTAAAGTAATACAGGAATATTATCGCTGCATACATAATGAACAGGATAAAATAGCCGGCGGTAAGACAGGGATAGATCCTAAGCACCAGACCTCCGAAACCGAGTCTCGGCAGGAAGATCATGGCCAGGAAGAACACCACGACAGTAACTATGAACTGGATACGTACAAGATTCAGAAGTTCGTCTGCAAGCTGTTCAAACATTCTGAGCTTGGCATTTCTTATATCCATTCCTCTTCCGCCTGTAACTGCCTCGGAATAGTTCTTATATCTTTCATGGAAATACATCTCGACTCTTGAGATAAAAATAACGCTGGCCGAAATGTTGGTGAACATCGCAAGGCATGTTGCCATATCATAAGCAGGCATACATATAAAACTCTTCACCACCACTATCCTCATATCCGTTGTCCAAAAGACAAAATTATGAATATATAGTCCGAGGATATAAAGGAAATTGGTGACTATCAGACCTTTGTACTTCTTCAGGTAATTGAATACCTCTTTGTACTTCCCGCTGTTTTCCCTGAAATAGCTTCTGATCAGCGCATACTCAAGACTGGCTATGATCATAAAGCCGATATCAAGGGAAACGACCATGGCGTATATCACGTTCATTCCGAACAGATATACAAGAATAAGGGACAGGACCACGGTTATTGTCATTCCTATGATAAAGAACAGGGAGATCCTTTTATAAACCTTGCATATCGACAGATACAGCATGGAATAAAATACTATCATCAGTGACATGTATCCGAAAAAGCTGATAAATACAAAGACCGGATCCACTTCTCCGACAAAATACTCATGAAGGCAGAAAGGAACACCTACGATAAAACTGAGTATGGCGTTCATGCTTAAGCCAACATAGTAACAGGGCATTATGCTGTCATATTCGTCATAATAGATTATATCCGACAGATACTTGGATAATACCGCATTAAACGGCGCCGCTGTCAGCAGACTGAATATGAATATATAGAGAACCGTACATGAAAACAGCTCTCTTGAAGCATATCCCGCGTTGGAGTAGCCAAGCCACTTCTGCATCAGTATAACCGCAAGGATGACCACTATCATGGGTGCTATGGATACAACGGTTGAATAACCCACGCCCCATATTCCCGTGGCGATAGTGCGCTTGCTGTATATCTTATTAAGTTTGACACCTATTCCTGCCACTTGTATTACCTTTCCTTATACAATCTGCCATACAGTTCGGAATACTTTTCCCTCATGGATTCAACCTTCTTCACCGTAGAGCAGGGCTGAACAGTTACCTACATCGGTTGCGATCACAGGCTTTCCCGCCGCAAAGCTCTCAAGGATCGTAAGAGGCTGTCCTTCAGAGATACTTGTAAGGATAGTCATATCCATTCTTCCAAGGTAATCCTTTACATTGATCCTTCCGGTAAATAGAACATCCTTTACGCCAAGGTCCCTGACAAGCTCATAGCATTCACGTGCATATACCTCATCTTCATCCACAGGTCCCATGATAAAGAGTCTGAGATTCGGAACCCTCTCCTTGGCATATGCAAATGCCTGTATCATTGTCTTAACATCTTTGATGGGAGTTACACGGAGCACAGCACCTATCTGGATCTTATTGAGTTCATCCTCATGCTTTCCCGGAAGATTCTCGAAATTCTCCACAACGATACCGTTTGGCGTAACTTCCGTCTTATATTCAGGGCATCCCAGATCTATCTGCAGCTCCCTTGCATGTCCGTACAGCGAAGTCACTATGTTGGCACTGTCATAGGCAAGCCTGGACATCTTCCTGAACTGATCTATCCAGATACTCTTATATATTCCGCCTACCCATGAAGCCTTCAGTATCTCTTCTTCTCTTTCTCTCGTATATATACCGTGCTCGGATACAATGAGAGGACTTCTGTAGCGGTGCTTAGCCATTCCTCCGATGATACCTGCATAACCGGTAGCAACGCAGTGATAGATATCTGCTCTCGGAATCTCGGTTCCAAGTATCAAAAACAGCGGCAGATATATCGACCTCATGGTCCAGAGGAAATCCGAGAATACTATCTGTGAGTATTCCTTATCATAGAATTCTTCAACGATATGGAAGAAATCTTCACCCATCAGAAGTGCATCGATCGAGATATCATTATCCGCAAAAAGATCAAAGATGACTTTCCATTCCGCATTCTGTCCCATGACAATGCTGCGGAGGGCCCTGTACTGTGCAGTACTGAGCTTTACCTTCTTCTTTTTCTTCTTGCCCGCATTCCAGTCATAGTCATCCAGATATGCCTCATAGACTGCCGTTACATTCTTAGGCAGCTCGTAAGCGAATTTCCCGCTTCCGTCACGGTTCGAAATGATCGCAAGTATCTCGAACTCGTCATTTGGAAAAGCGTTTATCATGCTGTTTATCCAGCCCGAAACGCCTCCGACCACATATGGATAACATCCTTCAGCAACAATACAAATCTTCATCTTTCACCCTATCATCAGGATTTCCGGTTTACAGAGCTTTACAAGATCACATCACAAGTCATATTTTACGATACCTGCCACAAAAACTCAGAACGGATTCTCATATGTATATACTTCATCCGAATCACGAAGTGTTATCTCCGCTCTGTCACCTGTCATGTGTATCAGATATGCATCCTTCTCTATCAGCTTCCAGTCACCGCCCGTCATTCCTTCAACCTGCTGCTCATGAGTCCTTAGCAGGAACCAGCATTCATCGTAGGCTTTATCGGTGAACAATGTGATCTTCACATTTTCATCTTCCCTCTGATAATATGTCTCGTAATCAAGGGAAAGCATCTTTCTGATCCTGTAATCACTCTCCGAAAGAGTTGTCTGCTCAAAGAGGGAGAATCTGTGCCAGTAGGTAGAGATATTACTGCTGATGAGATCGAAATAATTCTCCCATTCATCATCCTCATTATCAGGCCTGAAAGCATTGTTCATGCTTATCATAAGAGACGAATACCCGACAGATGTATTGAGGCTTCTTGCAAGCAGATCCCTGCTGTAGGAATATCTGGTGGCATCCTGTGTAATGCTCTGGAATGTAATATCATCATTAAGATAATAAAACAGTTCATCAGTGTCTCCGGGACCTGCGACCGAAACTATTCCGTCAAAGAGCCCGCTTTCTGGTGACTGACGAAGTGCGTCAACCGCCTCTGAAAGACTGTCCACATATGCGGTCCTGAAGTTATATTCCACCGAAGGATCGTTATAGAATTCCGAATCGAATACCATCTTCGAGATGAGATCATCATCAGTTCCGGTATACCTGAGAGAACGACCGGCTTCTCCCGATAAGCTTCCGATCTCTTCAAGATAGAAATCCAGATGTTCCGTATCAAGAGCGGCATCATCATCCATATCGTACCTTGTTCTTATCAGGAAGGTGGGAACTATCTGATTTCTCTCCGAAACAGATACTATTCCCGGGAAGAATATATCTCTCTGGACACCATTGGAGTCCCTGTAATAGAGCTCCTGCATAACATCACTCTGCTCATCGGACATACCCGGTATATCGATAAACAGGGAAGTCTGGGCATTGACCACAGGATACAATGCAAAATCCGCACTCTCATAAAGGATCAGATCCAACATCCCGAGTCCCGCAAGCGACTTCAGATAATCTCCGTTAACGGCAAATACTTTGGTCTTGCCTCCGCTGAACCTCCACATTATCCTGGGAAAACTCTCGCGGTCAGCTTTGCTCTCATCAAGCAATCCGACCATATATGACTTGGAGCCTTCCGCAGTCACATACCACGGCATTCTCAGATCAAGATCCTGGAATTCTTTCTCCTGATCGTTCTCAGCCTTATATACAGCTTCTCCGCCGACAAATGCTCCCTCGAAAATCCTTATGCCCTGTACGGTAACTTCCTCAGCCATTATCTTTGTTATACCCAGAAGATTCTTTAGCTGTTCATTATTGCGGATCACCTGCACCGGAGGAAGTGTAAGGAATACAACGGTGGTACCCTTTCTGAGATAACTGTTAAGAGTGGACATATAACAGCCTGTACTGAGGGATTCTCCGTCTATAAGGATCATATAATCATGGCTGTGATCCATTGTGCTGTACAAAGGCAATATGTCATAAAATGTCAGAGGTGCCTTTATAAGCTTGCACCACTGCTTAACTGTTACAGCAGCTTCCGAATCGGGACTTCCGATAAAGATAATGTTGCGGGCTGCGGATACACCGATATTCTCTTCACCCGTCACATCAGGTGAAAAAACCACATCCTGACTCCATTCATCGGCATGGGCCGGCAGCACGATGTCCTCGTAGAAATCATTATTGTTCTGATTAACATGGCTGCGCATTACCTGTGAGAACTGACACAGGAAGAACACAACGAACATCATCAGGATTATTGCAAAGAAATTTCGTCTTGATACCATTACACCTTCACCTGAAAACCCTTATAAATTCAAGGGTTTCTCTGTCAACTACAACGGGTGACTTTTTAAGTTCTTCCACCACTTCGAAAAACTTCTCTTTCTCATGGATGTTAAAATACAGCTTCATGCGGCAGGTATAAGCAGGAAGAGATTCAGGGAACATCTCTGCGCAGCGGTTGCACCACATTTCGCACTTTTGATACTCTTCGATCTCCAGCAGCCTGAGACATACAGCTTCAAAATAGGATATCTGCATGGACTGTCTTGATTCGGAATAGATCACGGAACATATCTCCTCCATAATACGGACATAGTTCCTCTGCTCTATATCGGTGAAAACCCTTTGCTGAAGTATCTCGTTCATATAGCTTATGGCAGCTTCAGCAGCAATGATCTTCTTTTCGGGCTCCTCGCGCATTGTCCTGCGATATTTTTCAACAGTGACCCTGAACTCATTCAGGGCATCCTGGAGAACCGATGCGGCATAGTGTGCGGTTTCGGTATCTTCACTGTTCAGTGCCAAGGATATGGAATTAAGAGTCTTCTGAATGTCACCGCGTACAACATTCATCATAAGTCCTCGAAGATCCTTTTCATTGGTTATGGCTATGGCTTCTTCGATGGATACGAGATTCCTCTCTCTGTCCTCCTCGGCATGGAATGTCTGCTTCACCTTGTCCTTACTGAATATGACATCTTCGAGGTCCACAGGTTCCGAGAAAAAGAATTTGAAAAAAATGTAGGAAAGCAGATAATAAACCGGACCGAGCACAGGGCAGCACAGCATCACGATAAAAATGTGATAAGCCGATTTCTGCTGTTTCCTGCGGTTCAGTACGAGGAAAATGACAGAGACTATGATATTGATCACAAAAATGACTATCAGGGCAATCGCACGGCCTGTCATTTATAATTCCCCTCCAATAATAAACACTCAAATCCCAGATCCTTAAGTCTTGCGATAACGAATTCCGCATCCTTCTCATCCGTATTGGCAAGAAGTACACCGATATTGCCATCCTCGAGCATACCCACATAATCGTGGTCTCTGAGCTTGGTATAAAGCAGCTTGCTGTTCTCCACATTATCGGTGCCTGCAGTATCAAGCTTCAGTACAACGCACTCGGTAAGTCCGTCATCATCGGCTCTCATGTATGCTTCACTGAGACTCTTGAACGCACCGGGCTCCATAAGATGGCTCTCACCCACATACATCTGATTCACAAGGGCTGCAAGATATTTATTGGCGCGCACAACCGCACTTCTTATGAGAGCTCCGATTATAACAAGCTGGTTAGCCTGTCCGAGAGTCATGCTCTCCCAGGGAAGAGTCCAGATCATTATGATCGTCTGAATCTCTCCATCATCACTGTAGATGGCACTTGCCATTACAGGGAGTTCATCCTTAAGCTGTCTGTTTATGAATACTTTCTTCTGCGACAAAGCTTCATACATTTCTCCGAGTTCCTTGAACTTAACGGAGTTGCCCAGATGCTTTGCTTTTTCTGAAGTGTATGAGAAAAGTCTTGCGTATGCCGAATTTCCAACGGTATATACCGCTACGTCCTCGCTCTTCATAAGATCAGAAACAATAGCTGCTGCCTGGAAGAGAACATCTTCCTGATTGTACAGATCAAGCCTTGATGTGATGGAGTAGATCTTTCCAACACTGTCATTCTGATTGATTATCTGAGTTTCAAGGGCATCCTTAACCCGTACGTTACTGTCATTGATATCCTTAATATCCCTGAGCTGAAGTGAGAGATATTCATGATCCTCTTCATGCTCTCTCCTCATCTTGGTTATGGTATCTCTCATATAACCGACGACCAGACCTACAATGAAGAGCTGTGCGATCCACAGGTATGTTCCGCTGTCAACAAATACAAGGGCATCGGAATTGCCGGCGATCTGACTGATGATATAACCTGCGACAGCAAGCGTTGCCGAAACCGCTGCCTGCTGCTGTCCGTAGAACACTGCAAAAAGAAGGACATACAGGAAATAGAAATCCATCTTTTCAAAATAATTGGTATTGCCCGCCCAGGTATTGAGAAGGGTAAAGATGACAAAAGCGATGATATTCTCGATAAAAGGAATGAGCAGTTTGAAGGAGGAACCGACTTTTTCGAAGATCCTTTCCCTGAGGGATTTCTTCATTGCCTCCCCGAAAACAAAGGCTCTTCTGTATCGTTTCATCTGATCTACGACTTTCCTGATTATCACGGAAAAATCACATAATGAAACAAATCCGAATTCCCATGTAAATGCTTCGTTAGAGAGAACCTTTCTGGTCTTCTTCTCACTGTTTACAACGGTTTTTACACTGAAGCCAAGACAGTTGCTGATCTTTTCTGCTATCTCGCCCTCCGATACCGGATTGGATGATGAAATGTTATAGACAGGCTTCGTATGCTCTTCAGCTGTTGAAACCTTATAAATGCACTCGATAGCGTCGGTCAGATAAGTAAGAGCAAAGACATTGTTCTTATCAACAGGGATAACATTGTCATACAATCCGTGAGTGATCATACGGCAGCAGATATCCGTTGCATCTTCCACATGCATAGGTATTACAAATACATTATCAAGCCTGAGGATAACAATATCCTTACCGGTGCTCCTTAAGTAACTTGCACACATCTCCTCTGCCTGGGAAAGAACCATGCCCTTAAATCCGGAGGGATTAAGAGGTACGTCTTCGGTAATGTCATTATCATAATCACCTGAATATACCTCACTTGAGGAAAGGTACACGAATCTGCCGGTTCCCGCCATAACATATGCCATAAGGATGTTCATCATCCTTGCGGAATATTTAACGGCTTCATCCTCTTCCTTTTCCCAATTGAAATTGGTGTCATATGCACCCATGAAGATGGTCAGATCAGGTCTGATACTCTCAAATATCTCATTAAGACAGCTGCTGTCATATGAGAAATTGTATTTCTCAAAAACCTTCTGATATGGTCTGTCATCATATCTGGAACCGGTAAGAAGGTACACTCTGTGTCCTTCCTTCTTAAGCTTGACGATAAGATTGTTGATAAATGTACCGGCCCCGCCGATCAGCAGAACGTTCATTGTGCTCTCCCTTAATAATCGTTTCTGTGCAGGTTATCAAAAAAAGCTTCAATATCTTTTTTTACAGTTTCAATATCGGTATCCGTTTCGGAGGATATCTTCCCTGCGATCTCATCCGCAGTCATTCCGGATATCCACATCCTTGCTATCTCAGCCCCGAATTCATTCATCATAAGAGGCTTGTGATAATCAAAAGACGGCTGCCCGGGATCGTAAAGCCAGAATACCCCTCCGGCCTCCGCAACAGCATACCTCATATTTATATCGACATTTTCTTCCTGTTTCTTTTGCATTTTATGGTTTTTTTATCATTAGAAACCCTGTTATACCTGCAGGGGTCCAGTTACTTCACTCAGCCATTTTTTCACTTCTTCATCCACAAACGGAGAAATCTTTTCAAAAACCGCTTTGTGATAGTCGTCGATCTTCCTGATCTCTTCAGGCGTGAGCATGCCTGTATCGATAAGATCCCTGTCATATGGGACCATGGTAAGAACATCGAATCCAAGGAACTTTCCGTACTCGTTCTCATCCTTGGGAACGCACAGGATCATATTCTCGGTACGTATTCCGAATTCACCGTCCAGATACACTCCGGGTTCATCGGAAGTGATCATTCCCTCTTCAATGGGCGTACCGCCTCTTTTTGACGGACCGTTAGATATGCTCTGGGGCCCTTCGTGTACATTCAGAAGATATCCTACTCCATGTCCCGTTCCGTGCCTGTAATCATACCCGACCTCCCAAAGAGGGCTTCTTGCAAGTATATCCAGACTCTTTCCGCTTGTTCCCTTTTTGAAGACAGCAGAAGAAAGGGCGATATTTCCTTTAAGCACAGCGGTATAGAGCCTCATCATTTTGGGAGAAGGGGTTCCGATACATATAGTCCTCGTGATATCGGTAGTTCCTCTCATATACTGACCGCCTGTATCCATCAGTACGAGATTGTCGTCCATAATGGGTATATTGGTCTCTGCATCCGGCTCGTAATGGATGATCGCTCCGTGCGGTCCCGCGGCTATTATAGGAGCAAAGCTCTCTTCGATAAAATCTTCTGCTTCCTTTCTGTAGCCAAGAAGCCTTTTTGCAACATCAAGTTCGGTAATGCTTCCGGCTGAAAGTTCTGCTGTTCCATGCAGATTCTTCAGATAGTGTATTATCCTTGTAACAGCAACTCCGTCAGATATATGGGCAGATCTTTCATTCTCCGATTCGGTCCCGGTCTTTACAGCCTTAAGCACCATCGGGGGTATCCACTTTTTGATGGTCCGGGCATTATCAGGTATAAGTGAGATCAGTCTCAGATTGGTGCATTCGGGATCGTACCAGACTGTTTTTACATCCGGAAGCTTCGGGATATCTTCAAAAATCTCTTCGTAATCCCGTACCATGATCCCGTCTCCGGTCAGTTCATCCCTGATCTCTGAAGCCTTATGGGGATCAATGTAAAGCAATGCTTCATCTTTCCTGATCAGTGCATATGAAAGAGCTACGGGATTATAATCGATATCATTTCCCCTGAACTGGAAAAGCCATGCTATATCGTCAAGAGAAGCGATGATGAGTGTATCGCATTCATTATGTGCCATGAGCTTTCGCACAAGATCTATTTTCTGCCTGCGGGACTGTCCGGTGTATGCCTCATTCAGAAGCCATGCTTTTCCCTCCGGGAGTGCCGGTCTGTCCGCCCATATCTTACCGACAAGATCGATATCCGTAACGAATGAAAGCTTTTTATCGCCCAGCTTTTCCTTAAGTCTGTCGAAAAAGCTTCCGGATACGCATCTTCCGTCAAATGCCAGTACCGAGCCTTCGGAAACCCTGTCCCTTATGAATTCCCAGATAGAAGGAACTCCGGGTTCGCCCATCTTCATAAGCTCAATGCCGGTTCCTTCAAGCTGCTGTCCGGCCTGCAGGAAATATCTTCCGTCGGTCCACAGATACGCTTCGGATGAAGTTATTATCATCTCACCGTTGGAACCGTCAAAGCCTGATATATATTCCCTGCATTTAAAATGGTCTGATATGTACTCGGACATATGAAAATCACCGCAGGGGATGTACAAAACATCCACCCCTGCGGTATTCATCTCATTTCTTAATGCTTCAAGTCTGTCTTTGTAGCACTCTGCGGACTGTCTCTTCATTTAAGAAATCCTTCTATAACCTGCTTCATCTCATCGATATCACACTCTGTCTTATGAAGAACCGGAGCTGTTCTGATATCCTCTATAGCCTGAGGTATCGCGGTGTTTGAAAGCTTTGCAAGATCGTCTATAAGTTCGAAATCCGTTTTCTTATCATATTCCGGATCGATGGAATTCATAACAGATCTTGTGAACTTGTAAGGGCTTGCGGTTGACGCGATAACGACAGGTGTCTTATCTCCGGTCTTAGCCTTATACTGATCGCATACATAGGATGCAACTGCCGTATGCGTATCTATAACATATCCGGATTCCGAATATATCCTGGCAATCTGCTCGGAAGTCTCCTTCTCATCCGCATATCCGCCGTAAAAGTCTGACAGACCAGCTTTTTCCGAATCCTTTATGGTGTACTTTCCGTCTGAAGAAAGCTCTCTCATAAGCTCTGCGCATCTGTCCGCATCACAGCCTGCGATATAATAGATAAGTCTTTCAAGATTGCTTGATATAAGTATATCCATGGAAGGGGATGTTGTTACATGGAACTCTCTGTTTCTGTCATATGTTCCCGATTCAAAGAAATCGAAGAGAACCTTATTGGTATTTGAAGCACAGATGAGCTTCTTTACGGGAAGTCCCATATTCTTTGCATAGAAAGCAGCAAGTATGTTACCAAAGTTACCGGTAGGAACACATACATTGATCTCCTCTCCGTCTGCGATCCTTCCTTCCTTAAGAAGTCTGGTGTATGCATATACGTAGTAGCAGATCTGGGGAACAAGACGTCCTATGTTGATGGAATTGGCAGACGAGAATACAAATCCCTTCTTATCAAGCTCTGCTGCAAACCCGGCATCTCCGAAGATCTTCTTCACCCCTGTCTGTGCGTCATCAAAGTTTCCATGGATGCCCACAACCATTGTGTTTGCTCCACGCTGGGTAACCATCTGCTTTTCCTGAATGGGTGAGACACCGCTCTTGGGATAGAACACCACAATCCTTGTTCCGGGTACATCGGCAAAGCCTGCAAGTGCAGCTTTTCCTGTATCTCCGCTGGTAGCGGTAAGTATTACTATCTCCTTATCAAGACCGTTCTTCTTAGCTGCCGTAGTCATAAGATGAGGAAGAAGGGAAAGTGCCATATCCTTGAATGCTATCGTTGCTCCGTGGTAAAGCTCCAGATAATACGAACCGCAGCTTTCGGAAAGAGGAGCTATCTCCTCTGTATCAAACTTGGAATCATAGGCTGCAGCGATACACTTCTTAAGCTCATCCTCAGTATAATCCGTAAGGAAAAGCTTCATAACCTCGTATGCAAGTCCCTGATAATCCATCTCCGCAAGTTCCTTAAGAGACTTATCAAGAGCAGGTATGCTGTCGGGAACAAACAGTCCTCCGTCTGCGGCAAGTCCTTTAAGTATAGCCATTGATGCCGTAAGTCTGGCCGAATCCCCTCTTGTACTTGAATACGTAACTTCTTTCATAATATCTTCCTTCCTGTGTTATAGTTAATATCATATATAATATTAACCATTACTATACCAATATGAATAACACTGATACCAATGATCATAAATCCCCATTAAAGGGAGTATATATTACAAAAACATCTGCCGGAAAGATCCTTTACAGGGCATCCGTCACCAGATGCGGCCGCCACATCTCTCTCGGATCCTATCCTTCAGAAAAAAGCGCCAATCTTGCATACCAGGATGCAATCAGCATACTCGAAAACAATAGCATTTCATTGGATGATTTTCAAGTTTTCAGCCATTTAAAGTACGAAAAAGCAGTGATATTGATCAATTTCCGGGATAACGGGATCTGTTTCGGAACTCCCATATATCTCAGAAAAGATTATTTCAATTACTACCTTTCGGCAGACAGGGTTTTCACCTTTGACCTTGATGATCTGTTCTATTTTTCCTCACACAAGATCTCATCCAGGGGCGGTCACTATTTTGTGGCAGACTACGGTTCCCAGATATCCCTGGGTTCCCGCTTCGGACTTAAAGCATATTCCGTGGCCGGAAGGGACTGCGTCTTCATCAACCACGATCCAATGGACTTCAGACGTGAAAACCTTGAGATCCTCAACACCTACCACGGAGTCATACTAACCCCGGACAAAAGATCATATATCGCAAGGATCCACACCTCCGGCTATACCAGGATCGGAACCTATGAAACTGCTCTTGAAGCAGCCATCGCCTACAACAAAGCCGTCGATATCCTTTCCCGAAATCCTGCTTCCAAAAACTATCCCGTCAACTACATCGACGAAGTCTCCGGCAAAGTCTACGCTGAGATCTACAACTCCGTCCGCATTAACCCGTCTCTTCAATAACTTACTCCGCCACGGTCTTTGAGAAGTCACATTGACACGTTTTTCATCGCTCACACAATTCCCTTATAATCCTTCACGCAGCCTGTGAGCCGTATGTATGAACTTTCAAAGGCCTGTGAGGCGCCGGCGCTTAGCGAGCGAAGCGAACTTAGCGGTGAACGAAGTGAGCGTACCGCTGCGCCGAAGAGGAAGCGAGAGCGACTTTGAAAGTCATACATAACGGCTCACCAGGCGTCACTACGTTCAGAATAATTCAATTTATTTTTGCGTATAATCTATAAACGATATGGTCAGATCCGAATACCCTCTCACACCGTCAACGGTAGCATTATCCGAATACTCCCACATGGTAAAAGCATACGGATAATCAGGCAGATCTCCGGGATTATCCAGCCATATATCCACATCGGTGAATTTGCTCAGGTCTATCTCCTTTATAAGGAACTCCTTATCTGCATGAATCGCGGGAGTGTATCCTGCTGCTTTTATGGTATCCGCAAAAACTCTTATGATGGCTGTTTTCTCTGTCTTGCTGAGCTTTTCGATCCTTGATGTATCATTGCTCACAAAACCTATGTCGATGGCAAGAGGATATGTTATCCTGTAATCCGCTATGGCCGAGATAAGAGCAACAGCCTCTTCGGCAGCCTCTTCAGCGGTGATGGCCTGAGATGTAAAATACAGTCCTATATCAAGTCCCGCCTGTGATGCTCTCGAGAGATTGTCGGCATAATATTCATCAAGAGTTATGGAACCTGTTCCGTATCCTCTTACTCCGACTCTCAGCATGACAAAATCTATACCGTCATTTTTGGCTGCGTTAAAATCGACATAATCGTCATATTTATCTACACACATCCCCAGATAAGATACTTCTTTTCCATCCGAGTAATATGCCATCCTGCCGGACTGAAGCACAAAGGATGTATGATCATAATCATTCTTGGGAAGATAAGGTGTTATTGTCACCCACTCTTCCTTGCCGTCTCTGTTTATCACAAGTGTATGACGGCCATCCGTTGCTTCCGGAGGAAGAGCCTCATCCACGGGTCCCACTTCGGGAGTATTATCCGCAGTCAAGGCAGAACCGCTACTCTGCTCTGCCGAAGTTCCGTCCTCTGCAGGATACATATTCCAGAAATCAAGATCATCCGGACTGAGGGCATTTGCAGTATCAGGTTCCGCTAATATTACGGGGCTCGTGGCATTAGCAGACTGTACTCCGGTCTGATCATGATGAGAGGGCTTTCTGTTGGCAATAAGTACAATAACGATGATCAGCAGGGTGACACAGGCAGTCATGACCATTGCGGCCGTAACCTGAGGAGAGACGCCGTTTCTTTCATTGTCATCCGGAAGATTCATCTGGTTTCGCATTATTTTATGATCACCTTCTTAGGACACTTTTCGGCACACAAACCGCAGCCGATACATTTTTCCTGATCTATGACAGCAAGATTATTCTCAACCGTCACCGCCTGGGAAGGACAGTTTCTTGCGCACAGACTGCACCCGATGCATCCGGCGCTGCAGACCTTCATCACTTCAGGACCTCTTGAATGTGACGAGCATGCAACCTTATAAACAGAAGAATACGGGATAAGACTTATTATCTTCTTCGGGCAGGCCGCAACACACTTTCCGCATGCTTTACATTTTTCCTTATCAGCCACAGCAATACCGTCTATTATATGGATGGCATCAAAAGGACATACCTTAACGCATGTGCCTCCTCCAAGACAACCTTCATTACATGCCTTGGGGCCGCTGCCCGGAGCAAAGCTCATCATCCTGCAGTCAACAGGTCCGCTGTAATCATAATGGGTTACTGCTTTATCACAGTTGCCGGTGCATGCGACAAAAGCCGTCATCCTGACGGAATCTCCGCTTTCCGTACCCATTATTGCCGCTATCTTATCGGCTGACTGTTTTCCACCCACAGGACATCCGTTTACCGGAGCCTTGCCCTTGACAATGGCGGAAGCCAATCCGGAACAGCCTGGAAATCCGCAGCCTCCGCAATTATTACCGGGAAGAGCTGCCAGAACCTTCTCTTCTCTTTCATCTGTTTTTATTTTGAATACTATTCCTGCGACTCCCAGAAAGACTCCGACAAAAAGTCCGACTCCCAATGTGCAGAGAGCAGCGATCAATACTGTGTTCATAGATCCATCCCCTTATAAAAGTCCGGAAAAGCCCCAGAATGCGATTGCCATAAGGCCTGCCGTAAGCAGGACTATCGGCATTCCCTTAAAGGGTCCGGGAACTTTCGAATATTCCATCTTCTCTCTTATTCCTGCAAGGATAACTATAGCCACCGTAAATCCTGCAGCTGTACCAATGCCGTTAATGATACCCTTTACTACTCCATAGTTCTTCTGTACATTGCTTACAGCTACGCCGAGCACTGCGCAGTTGGTGGTGATCAGGGGGAGATAGACTCCAAGCGCCTGATAAAGTGACGGTACCGCTTTTCTCAGGAACATCTCCACGAACTGAACAAGTGCAGCGATGACCAGAATGAATACTATGGTCTGCAGGTATGTAACATTAAGAGGCACCAGAATAAATCTGTACAGGACGCCTGCAACGGCACTTGCAAGGGTTATGACAAAGATTACGGCAGTACCCATACCGGCTGCTGTCTTTATCTTTCTTGACACTCCCAAAAACGGGCATAGACCGAGGAACTGACTGAGCACAACATTAGATACAAGGGAAGACCCCACGAGCAGAAGGAGCATTTCTTTTACATTATCCATTTTTTACTCCTCCTTCTCACCGGAAACATCTTTGTTATCATCGTCTTCCGTTTCCGCTTCATTTACATCCGGTTCTTCATCGATTCTTTCGTTTTTTGTATCCTGTATTTTTCCGGTTTTTGTCTCAGCTTTTTTTTCTGCTTTTTTCTCAGCTTTTAATACGGAATCTTTGCTGTTTACAGCCTTACGGGATGCCCTGGCCTCAGGTCTTGAGCATATGCTGCTCTGAGGACATGCGGCACATCCGGATGCAAGACCGCAACCTATCTTAGACACATCCTTACCTTTCTTAGCCATCTTCTCCTTGATATGATTCTGTACCGCCACCAGTGCGGCAAGCACAAAGAAAGCACCGGGCGCAAGAACAAATATCGTAACTCCGTATTCTTCCGGAAAGACTCTTATACCAAAGAAGGTTCCGCTTCCGATAAACTCTCTGAAAATACCCAGAAGCGTAAGTGCAAGGGTAAATCCGAGTCCCATTCCCACTCCGTCAAAAAATGATGCTATGGGAGGATTATGATATGCATAACTCTCGGCACGTCCCAGGATAATGCAGTTAACAACTATAAGCGGAATATATATTCCCAGCGATGCATTGAGTGAAGGCATATAGGCTTCAAGAAGAAGCTGCACCATGGTTACAAAGGATGCGACGATCACTATAAACGCGGGGATCCTCACCTTGTCGGGGATTACTTTTCTCAGTATCGATATGAACAGATTACTGAGGGCAAGAACTGCCGCAGTAGTAAGTCCCATTCCAAGGCCGTTCACTGCGGATGTTGTTACCGCAAGTGTCGGACACATACCGAGGGTCAGTACAAAAGTGGGATTCTCCTTTATGATTCCGTTATAAAGACGCTCTGCTGCCTTATTCATTTAAGCGCCTCCCTTCAATGATGCAATCTCCGTATACACCTTCAGCGAAGCATTGACTATATTGACAAATGCCGTCGTGGTAATGGTGGCGCCGCTTATGGCATCTATTTCATTATCAGCTGTTTTACCGGATTTGGTGAAAATGATCTGGTCCGTGTTCATATTATGGATCTGGGGAACAAGAACGCTCTCAGCCCTCATTCCCAGTCCGGCAGTCTCGGATATCTCCAGTATCGACACGCCTCTGAGCACTCCGTCAGCAGTAACTCCGCACATGATCTTAATGTCTCCGCCGTAGCCTTCGTGTGAAGTGACCTCTATGGCATATCCCATTACGCTGCCGTCGGAAGCTAAGGCATTATAGATATTTCCAACCTCTATGCCGCTTTGTGAAAGCTCATTTTTCAGCTGTTCGGAAACCATATACTCAGATGGAGCAAAAGATGCAGCCTGTTCAAAGCCTTCTTCGTAAGGAAATACCGCCTTACAGCTTGCAGCAAGAGCAGCGGCCTTCTGCTGCTCAATGGGATCCTTGGTGATCCGGTATACATAGCCCAGAGCAAGACCGGCAATAAGAGTGATCACCATAAGGACGATCGCATTCTTTACAGCTTCCTTTACATCCTTATTCATGGTCATCTGCCTCCTTTCTTAAATTCGGAGGCACTGATACCGAACGGAACCGGAACAGTGAACTTATCTATCAGGGGAACAATACAGTTTCCGAGGATTATGGCATAGGACACACCCTCAGCCGAAGGGCCGAACACCCTGAATATACAGGTCATGAATCCCAGGAATATACCGAATATCACCTGACCTTTTTTGGTAACGGGTCTTGTTACATAATCAGTCGCCATGAAGAATGCACCAAGCATAAGTCCGCCGCCCGCAAGGTGAGCAGCGATAAATGCCGGATCAAAGCCATGTCCGCCAAACAGGATCAGAAACGCGGTAAAGGAAAGAATATAACTTCCGGGGACATAGAGGTCTATAACTCCTGTAAGCAGAAGTATCACCGCACCCAGAAGGATCATGATCATACTGGTCTCTCCTATGGTTCCGGGGATATTACCGAATATCATTGCTCCCGTATTCACCGGTTCGCCGCTTTTTAAAAGTGCAAGCGGTGTAGCTCCTGTATACACATCAGTTTCAAAGGAAGTCATTGATACGGGAAAAGATATCAGAAGGAAGCACCTTGCAGCCAGGGCGGGATTCATAAAATTCTGGCCCAGTCCGCCAAAAAGCTCCTTAACGACTATTATCGCAAATACAGAGCCCAGAGCTGCCTGCCATAAAGGGATGGACACCGGAAGATTAAGCGCAAGAAGCACACCGGTAACGCATGCAGACAGATCGCTTATGCGGATCTTTTTCCCTGCGATCAGTGCAAAAACAACCTCTGAGAGAATGCATGTCCCTACACATACCGCCGTAACGGCAAGTACCCTTGGACCGAAATTGTAGACACCGTATCCGAAAGCAGGCACCAGAGCCAGGATGACGGTGAACATTATAAGTTGTGTTGTAGCTCCGCTCCTTATATGCGGATTGGATGAAACATTAGGAAGACTCATCTTATTATCCTTCAATCATTCTTGATCATTTCTTTCTCTTTGCCAGCTGTATCTTACGCATCGATTTAATATTCTGCGTCAGCGGCTTCTTGGCGGGACACACAAAACTGCAGCATCCGCATTCACAGCATTCCATTCCGCCATTATCAAGAAATGCCTGTTCATCAAAATTCTCAACCATATCCGAAAGTTTTCCCGGTATCAGTCCTGCAGGACATGCATATGTACATCTCGAACAGTTGATACAGGGTGTAGTCTCCGACATCGATACCGGATCTTCCTTAAAGGCAAGAAGAGCCGTTGAAGTCTTTGTCACG
Source organism: uncultured Lachnospiraceae bacterium (assembly GCA_902761225.1). Lineage (GTDB taxonomy): Bacteria > Bacillota > Clostridia > Lachnospirales > Lachnospiraceae > AC2028. Next base: position 28,239 of record CACWJQ010000039.1, read on the forward strand.
GGAACATCTGTGGTAAACATCGCAAATCCCATCATGGGTCCGCCGCATATTATCTTGCCCGGCTTTGTTACAAAGCCTCCGTTTTGCTCTATAAGTTCCGTATAACTCATTCCGCAGGGTACACGGTAATTGCAGGGATTCTTAACGGCATCACCCGTTACGGTGATTATCCTCTCCATAAGCGGTTTCCCGAGAACAACTGCATTATATACCGCATATATGGTATCCACGTTATTGACTATGCATCCCACATCTGCGGGAAGCATTTTGGAATTAACCTTCCTGCCGGTTGTCGCATATATAAGGGATCTCTCGGCACCTTGAGGATACTTGGTCTTAAGCTCCTTGATACTGATCATTGTATCTTCTCTTGTCAGCTTCCTGAGATGCGATATACATTCAGGCTTATTGTCTTCAACGCCTATTATGCCGTGGGCATCCGTAAAGAGGCTTAAAATGATCCTCAGTCCCTCAACCACACCTTCTCCCTCTTCGAGTACCCTTCGGTAATCCGATGTCAGATATGGTTCACATTCCGCACAGTTGGCAATAACATAATCGATCCTGTCAGGTTCCTTGGGAGAAAGCTTTACATGAGTCGGGAATCCTGCGCCGCCCATTCCAACGATGCCGGCTTCATTTATTCTCGATATTATCTCTTCCCGCGAAAGTTCCCGCCAGTTTTCACAGGGGGAATACTCCACCTCATCATACTGACCATCATTCTGGATTATGATGCTCTCGATCATGTCGCCTGTTGCGACTCTTCTCTTTTCAATGGATCTGACTGTTCCTGAAACGGATGAATATACGGGAGCCGAAACAAAGCCTCCTGCCTCTGCGATCTTTTGTCCCCTGAGAACTTTATCACCCTTAACGACAAGCGGTTTTGCGGGTGCTCCTATATGCTGATTTAAGGGATATACCATCTCATCGCCCGGGATGGCATCTTTTATGGGCTTATCCTTAGACAGATCCTTGCCGTCATAAGGATGTATACCGCCTTTGAACGTAAATTTGGCCATTATTCCCCTCTTTTCCATATTTTTACATATACATATCTACTATACCTCAAAAGAATCGGATTTTCCATGATTTTAAGGAGTTTCACGGACTATTTCACATATGCGTTCAATTGATAAAAAAACAGGTTTTTGATATAGTAAAGTGGTTAAGCGAAAACGTTTATAACACTGTTTTCCCAAAGAGGCAGAACATGAAAGAAACAACCGAAACACTTGAAAGTTTTAAGTCATCTTACGATCTTAATTCGATCACGGATCCCAATTCACTTCTGTTCATTGATATAGAGACCACAGGTTTCACGGCCAGGACTTCCTATCTTTATCTGATAGGGTGCGCTTATCTGTCCGATAATAAGTGGTGTACCAAGCAGTGGCTTGCAGAGAAATATGAAGAGGAAGCGGATATAATAAACTGTTTCTTTGAATTTGCCACAGAGGGCGGATATGACACCCTGGTTCATTTTAACGGGAATCAGTTCGACCTTCCCTATCTTACCCAGAAGATCGCCTCCCTGGGGCTGGAGCTGTCCATAGATTCATTCAAGGGCATCGATCTGTACAGAAGGATTTCTCCGTTAAAGCATCTGCTCGGACTCACTTCGCTCAAACAGAGATCCATCGAGAGATTTCTCGGGATTGAGAGAACCGACGTCTTCTCCGGAGGAGATCTCATCGGCATATATCATGACTATGTCAAAAATCCGTCCGAATTTGCATGCAACACCCTTCTGCTGCACAATGAAGACGATCTGAAGGGAATGATACGCATACTCCCCATGCTTGCATACCCCGACCTGACATCGGGAAGATTCAGAGTGACCAAGGTTCATGCAGATACTTACAAGGATTACAACGGACAGTCTCAGAGCGAGATCATTATGAGCCTTAAGCTCGAGTCTTCACTCCCCCGTCAGATCTCATCGTTTGCTCATGGCTGTTATATCAAGGCGGATAAAGACGAAGCCGTGATCAAGGTTCCTCTCTATAACGAGGAGATGAAATATTTCTACGCATCATATCAGGATTACTACTATCTTCCCGAAGAAGATACTGCGCTTCATAAATCCGTTGCCACATTTGTGGATAAGGATCACAGAACGCAGGCAACCGCTGCCACATGCTATACCAGGAAGCAGTCAAGCTATCTCCCTCAGTGGGATACCGTATTTGAGCCACTGTTCAGGCGTGAGTACAGAAGCACCGATCTGTTCTTCGAGCTGACTGATGATATGAAAAGAGACCGCAACGCATTCAACAAGTATGCATCCCACATCATCTCCATGCTCGCATCAACATACTGAGAGAATCTCATATCATTTCACCGCTTGCATTATTTTACTAAATACATACCTTGTGTCAGTTCAGTACCGGCATCACTATAAAAAAATAAGAAGCCGCGTCCAGGCGGCTTCTTTTCTTATGGTTTTTCATAATAAAAGGAATTGTCTCTCTTAAAACCTATTTCCCTGTAATTGACTATCTGTTCGGTGGAGCCGATAAACAGAAATCCTCCGCTTTTAAGCGAATCATAAAAATTACGGAACACCTTATCCTTGGCTTCATCCGTAAAGTATATAAGCACATTTCTGCATACGATCATGTCGTAATTAGTATCGTACCTGTCCTTTAGAAGATTGTGCTCACTGAAGGTCACTCTGCTCTTGATCTCATCGGAGATCTTAAACGACGGTCCTACCTGAGTGAAATACTTCTTCTTAAGATCTTCAGGAACATTAGAGACCGCCTTTGAATCATAAAGCCCGACTTTAGCCTTTTCTATTACAGTCCTGTCAAGATCCGTTGCCGTTATCCTGATACTTGAAAGCGGCATATGTCTTGAAAGTGCCATAACCAGTGAATACGGTTCATCTCCGGTGGAACACGCCGCACTCCATATCTTAAGCCTGTTGCCGAATCTGCCTGTAAGAGTGGGGATTATCTGCTTGTCCATATATGCCCACTGGTCAGGATTTCTGTAGAACTCCGAGACATTAATGGTAATGTAGTTGATAAACTCATTAAACAGCTCCTTGTCACCGCGGATCGCATTAATATAATTATCATATCCGGTGATCCTGTTCTTAAGTACGAGATTATCGATCCTTCTCTTCATCTGCTTTTCTTTGTAAGCATTAAGATCGATGGATGTCATCTTAAGGATCTCTTTTTTCTTTGTAAGCATTAAGATCGATGGATGTCATCTTAAGGATCTCTTTTTTGAAATATTCGTAATCAGCTGTCATCAGTGCCTCCGGAATAATACGATGTATATATTATAGACCAATATTCCCGCTGAAACGATAGAAAAATGCCTGTCCGGGAAAAAACATATCTGTCATCCTCGAACAGGCATTAATTATCTAATAATATCAATGGTCAGAACAAGCGGTGAAGATCACTCCTCTTCATTCTTGACTGCTTCGATATCTACAGGAACCTCATCAGCGTTCTCATCTGAATCGGGAGCTGTGAGAGCCTTTACGGAAAGTGAGATCTTGTGATCTGCCTCGTTGAAATCAACGATCTTGGCAGTTACTTCATCACCGACCTTAAGAACGTCTGAAGGCTTCTCTACGCGGTCCTTGGAAATCTGGGATACATGAAGCAGAGCATCAACTCCGTTCTCAATCTCAACGAAAGCACCAAAGTCGGTCATGCGGGCAACCTTACCGGTTACAACGCGTCCGATGGCGAACTTGTCGTTAGCATCCTTCCAGGGATTCTGATCATCGAACTTAAGTGAAAGAGCAATCTTGGTTCCGTTGATATCCTTAACGAGAACCTTGAGATTATCACCGATACGGAAATTCTTCTTGGGATTCTCAACTCTTCCCCAGCTCATCTCTGAGATGTGAAGAAGTCCGTCTGCTCCGCCGAGATCAACAAATGCACCGAAATCGGTAACATTCTTGACAACACCGTCTACGATATCGCCAACCTTGATCTTCTCAAGGAGAGCCTTCTGCATCTCTTCCTTCTTAGCGGTAAGAAGCTGCTTGCGGTCACCGATGCATCTTCTCTTATGAGGATTGTACTCAACAACGACGAACTCGATCTCCTGACCGAGATACTTGCTGAGATCCTTCTCATAACTGTCTGAAACAAGGCTTGCAGGGATGAAGATCCTGGTTCCGTCAACCTCAACGGTGATACCACCCTTAAGAATAGCGGTAACCTTTGCAGTGAGAACTTCCTGATTATTGAAAGCTTCCTCAATGCGCTGATTAGCCTTCTCCTGCTGTACTCTCTTGTATGAAACGAGGACCTGGCCCTCGCGGTCATCAACCTTGAGCACCTTGACCTCAAGCTTGTCTCCGGGCTTTACAGCCTGTGTGAGGTCGATGCTGTTATCGTTGGTGTATTCGTACTTGCTGAGAATACCGTCTGACTTGCAGCCGAGATCAAGAATGATCTCTTCGGGCTTAACGTCAAAAACTGTGCCTTCGACTACCTCTCCTGTATGTAATATGATCTTCTTTGATTCCTGCTCTTCCAGTAATTGTTCAAAAGTAAGTTCCTCTGACATATCTTTGAACCTCCTCAATAATATTTTGCGGAGTGGAAGCCCCCGCGGTGATGCCGATCAGCTTAACAGATTCAGGTAGATTATAGTCTTTAAGGTCATCCGGTTTCTGTATACAGACCGTATTCGGGCAGTTTTCCGATGCTATCTCATATAGCCTCCGCGTATTGGAACTGGCGCTTCCGCCTATGACTATCATCGCATCTGCCGTCTTGGAAAGGACTTCGGCTGCATCCTGCCTGTCCTTTGTTGCGGAACATATAGTGTTCACAACATTAGCATTATAACTGTTTTTATTTATTATTTCAACAATTTGATAAAATTTTCTGTATTGAAATGTGGTCTGTGCCACCACCGTGATCTCGCGGTCGGTTCTGATACTCTTTGCACCTTCCTCATCGGATATCACGGTATACGGTCCGTCACACCATCCGCATATTCCAACGATCTCCGGATGAGTGGATTTGCCGACTATCACGATGTGCCTTCCCTTGCCGCTCTCCTCAAGGACTATATTATGGATCCTCGCAACAAACGGACACGTGAAGTCTGCGATCTCACACCCCTTGCTTTCAAGGATGGAATATATATCCCTGCCCACGCCATGGGCTCTGATCACAATACACGCATCCTTTTCAAACTCAGTCCTTTCCAGGGCCTTTTTATCTTCTATAACCCTGACTCCCTTATGTTCCAGGTCCGAGACCACCGTCTCATTATGAACAACAGGTCCGAAGGTATATATCGGTCTTCCGCTGTTTAGTTTTTCGTATACTCCGTCAACAGCCCGCTTTACTCCAAAGCAAAAGCCTGACGGATCCGCAAGTCTTACTTCCATATCTTCACTTTAAGTATCTTTTATGATCTTACATGCCGTCTAACCCCGGCACAGCGATGGTCTTTCTCAGACATCGCACTGTTTTACGGAGATCATACCCACACTTTGCGTCAGCTCTCCGCTATTTTTCAGGCATGGCACAGATCGCATATCCTGTCTGTAACCTCTTCAATTGACATATCAGAGGTATCTACAAGCACTGCATCATCAGCCTGCTTAAGGGGTGAGATCTCCCTGTGCATGTCACGGTAATCTCTCTCTTCTATATCTCTTTTAACCTCTTCAAAATCAGGCTTTTCTCCCTTTGCCTCAAGCTCAAGCACCCGTCTGCG
>CACWJQ010000040.1 GCA_902761225.1 uncultured Lachnospiraceae bacterium
ATCCTTCCTATGGACCTGAGTGTCATGTCAATATTGGACAGTACATCCACATTTCCCATCCAGTCGGCCCAGAACCACGGCAGCTTGGAGCATATGGCAGCCTTGGCCTGATCCGGACCGTTATTCTCAAGATAATCATATATATAGGGTTCAAAAACCGCTGCACCCACATGATCGATGAACATTGTTATTATAGCGATGATCTTCAGCGTACTTCCGGGTATTCCCTTCCTCTTAAGGGTCACCACATCGCCCTTTTTGATCTTTACATCATCAGCGGCCACAGTGACATTCTCTGCTGCGGCAATGTCCTTGCTTACTGCTTCTTCTCCCATCTTTAATCCCTCACAATATTTTTACTCATTAACCGGCTCAGAGGGTATATCACAGATAAAACCCTCTATCAGACCGAGCAGTTCTTCTCTTCCCTGTTTGGTCTCCGCAGAAAAAGGAAGGACCTTTACTTCCTTATCAGTCTTAAGGACTGTCTTTATATTCTTAATGCTCTTATCGATCTGTGATCTCTTAAGCTTATCAGCCTTGGTGGCGATAACCACAGGGGTCAGTCCCGCAGACACTATCCAGTCATACATCTGTCTGTCATCCGCAGTGGGATCATGACGTATATCAACCAGAAGCACCACACACTTAAGTGTCTCAGACTTCTTCAGATACTTCTCTATCATGGGTCCCCATTTGGCCCGCTCTGCTGCGGAGGTACGGGCATATCCGTAGCCCGGAAGATCCACAAGATAAAAGAACACTTCGCCATCCGGCATATCGCTTCCGCATCTGACTTTGTAGTAGTTCACGGTCCTTGTCTTACCGGGTTCGGAACTGGTCCTTGCCAGATTCTTCCTGTTAAGAAGAGCATTGATGAGGGATGATTTTCCCACATTGCTCCTGCCGGCAAAGGCAAGCTCCGCATATTCAGTTGCAGGGAACTTACTGGTTATACCGCATACAGTCTCAAGTTCCGCGTTCTTTACTGTCAGCATAGGTTAATCCTTAAAAATGCTCCGGAAGTATCATTCCGGAGCATTACTTCATTCATTAAACAGCATTTTTCTTCTTGATGAGCTTCACGACCTCGGGATTTCCGCCGTTCTCCACGGCTTCCTTTGTCACAAGGCACTTCGAAATGGAATCATCCGAGGGAATGTCATACATGACATTCATCATTGACTTCTCCATTATCGATCTGAGTCCTCTTGCGCCCGTCTTGCGCTCATAAGCCTGATCCGCAACGGATTCGAGAGCGTCATCTTCGAAGTCGAGCTCAACTCCGTCCATCTCAAACAGCTTCTTGTACTGCTTGACAAGCGCGTTCTTGGGCTCCTTCAGTATCCTGACGAGAGCTGCCTTATCAAGTCCCTCAAGACTTACCGTTATGGGAACACGTCCGACGAATTCGGGGATCAGACCGAACTTGATAAGATCCTGGGGCTCGACCTTCTTGAGCACCTCTCCGATCTCCCTCTCCGTCTTGGTGGTAACCTCGGTATTAAATCCGATTGCTTTACGGTCAAGCCTTGTCTCGATTATGTTCTCAAGACCGTCAAATGCACCGCCGCATATAAATAGTATGTTGGTGGTATCGATCTGTATCAGTTCCTGATGGGGATGCTTTCTTCCGCCCTGGGGAGGTACGGATGCCACAGTTCCCTCGACTATCTTGAGAAGTGCCTGCTGTACGCCTTCTCCCGATACATCTCTGGTGATCGATACGTTCTCCGACTTCTTGGTTATCTTATCTATCTCATCGATATATACGATACCGTGTGAAGCCTTCTTAACATCATAATCGGCTGCCTGTATGAGCTTGAGGAGAATGTTCTCAACATCTTCTCCCACATATCCGGCCTCGGTAAGTGTAGTGGCATCGGCTATCGCAAAAGGCACATTGATGATCTTGGCAAGTGTCTGTGCAAGATAGGTCTTACCGCTTCCTGTAGGTCCGAGGAGCAGGATATTACTCTTCTGAAGCTCCACATCACCATCCTTGGGAGGATTGGTAACTCTCTTGTAGTGATTATAAACCGCAACGGAAAGAGCCTTCTTGGCTTCCTCCTGGCCTATAACATATTCATCAAGAAACTCTTTGATCTGACGGGGCTTGAGCAGCCTGATATCGTCTGAAGCTTCGGAAGCGGAAGCATACTCTGCATCTTCATCATAATCATCATCGATTATGTCGGCACATATCCCTATGCACTCGTCACAGATGTATATTCCGGGAGGTCCCGCTACAAGCTTCTTGGTATCACGCTTCTTCTTTCCGCAAAAAGAGCATCTGATATCTTCATCACCTGATTTGTTAGATGCCATTATTTCTTATCCTTCTTATCACCGGTGTCATGATTCTCGATGACTGAATCGCAGATACCGTACTCTACAGCCTCTTTCGCACTCATCCAGTTATCTCTGTCGGTGTCGATGCACATCTGCTCGTAGCTCTTGCCGGTATTCTCAGCAAGGATCCTGTTGAGCTTCTCCTTGGTGCGGATAATGTTCCTGGCAGCAATCTCTATCTCGCTTGCCTGACCCTTTGCTCCGCCTGAAGGCTGATGGATCATAACCTCAGCATTGGGAAGGATGTAACGCTTTCCCTTGGCTCCGCCCGCAAGGAGGAATGCTCCCATGCTGGCAGCCATGCCGATACATACTGTTGAGACATCGCTCTTGATGTAGTGCATGGTATCGTAGATAGCCATACCTGCGGTTACGGATCCGCCGGGGCTGTTGATATACAGATGGATATCCTTCTCGGGATCCTCTGCCTCAAGGAACAGGAGCTGTGCAACAACGATACTTGCCGTATCATCATTCACCTCGTCTCCGAGGAAGATGATCCTGTCCTTCAAAAGTCTTGAATAAATATCATAAGAGCGCTCGCCCTTAGAAGTCTGTTCGATTACGTAAGGCACTAAACTGGACATTTATACCTCCTTGGCATTATCTGTTACGAACTCCATTGCCTTCTTGATGAGAAGATCCTTCTCAAGCTCCTTGGATCCCTTAGCCTCGAGCATTTCCTTTACCTTCTCAGCCTCGAGCTGATATGCTTCAGCCATGGACTCATACTCTTTCTGACGATCCTCATCGGTAACCTCGATGCCCTCTGCTCTGGCAACAGCCTCGAGAACGATGCGGGACTTGATGCGGTCCTCAGCCTGAGGTCTTACCTGCTCCATCATCTTGTCGAGGGTAAGTCCGGTGTACTGCATGTAGGTATCCCATGAAAGACCCTGCATTGAGAGTCTCTGCTGATAATCTCTGATGATGAGTCTCTGCTCGGTCTCATAGATCTCCTCGGGAACTTCGAAGGTAGCATTCTCGATAACCTTTGCAATAGCCTCGTCCTGCTTCTTGCCTCTTGCCTCGTTGAGCTTATCTACCTCAAGGTCACTTCTTACGGAATCCCTGTAATCCTTAACTGACTCAAATCCCTTGTCAGCAGCATAATCATCATTGAGCTCGGGAACCTGCTTCTCTTCGATCTCATTTACCTTGCACTTGAAAACGGAAGCCTTTCCTGCAAGTGAAGCCTCATGATAATCCTCAGGGAAGTTCACATTGACTTCAACATCAGCTCCTGCCTCTGCTCCTACAAGCTGCTCCTCGAATCCGGGGATGAACTGTCCTGAGCCGATGACAAGATTGTAATTGGTACCCTTGCCGCCTTCGAATGCAACGCCGTCAACAAAGCCTTCGAAATCAAGCTTGACGCGGTCGCCGTTCTGAACAGGTCTCTCAACCTTCTCATATCTTGAATCCTTGTCGAGTTCTGAAGAGATCTTCTTCTCTACATCCTCGTCGGTAACGGTGGTATCAACCGCTGCGATCTCGATTCCCTTGTAATCTCCAAGAGTAACATCGGGCATAACGGCTACGGTAGCGGTGAAGATAACGGGCTTTCCTGCTTCAGCCTGCACAACCTCGAATCTGGGGCTGGACATGATGTCCTCATCAACCTCATCATATGCCTTCTCGTACTCATCGGGAATGAGCTGGTCAAGAGCATCATTGTAGAATACCTCTTTACCATACATCTTCTCGATGATATTCTGAGGAGCCTTTCCCTTTCTGAATCCGGGAACATTTATCTTGTTCTTCTCCTTGTTATATGCAGCGGTGATGGCCTTATCAAATTCCTCAGCTGCGACCTCGATGGTCATTTTGATCCTGCTGCCTTCAAGTTTCTCGACATTAACGCTCATCTTAAATCTCACTTTCTAAAAAAATAATCTGTTTTGCACGAGCCTTTTTATGCTGTTTCCGGCTCTGCGCACGCAAAGTACAGTATACCCGAAAACATTGCGGATATCAAGGATTCTTCGGGTATTATGATTGAACATTTCGTTTAAATCTCACAGGCGCCCCCTCATCCATCCCGGCCAGCACATTTTCCGCATTTTTTTCGAGTTTTCCGTATTCCCTGGGGCTGCAGGTGGCTATATCCACGAGCCTCTGAAGAACTCCGTACATGTCAGGGATCCTCTTTTCGGGGTCCGGATCACAGCACTGCCTTATCACAAGCTCAAGACTTGCGGAATACGAGGGATTCACCTTCCTGACAGACACATCGCTGCCTTCCGCTTTCCTGCCTGTAAGCATGTGATACATGAGCTTTCCGAAGGCATAGACATCCGAGTACAGTCCCTGATGCATGCCGTTTTCGAGCTGTTCGGGAGCGGATGCCCCCCTGGTCCCTGCCCTGGATGCATCAGCATCGTCCAGATAAACCGCCGCTCCAAGGTCGCATAGTCTTATCTCTCCGTCAGGCTGGAGTATAAGGTTTTCCGCCTTCAGGTCCCTGAATATGATGCTCTTATCAGACTGCTGCAGGAATGCTATACCGTCTGCAACGGCAATGGCAAATCTCATACACTCGGGCTGTGCAAAGCCTCCGCGCCTTTCTATGCACTCATCAAAGGGGCTTCCCCAGATATATTCCTCGAGGATGTATCCCTGTTCGTCCGAAGCGTCAACATACTTCGGAAAAAGAGGATGATCTGCAGCCTTAAGGAATGTGATCTCCCTGTTTCTTGCTGCCGGGTCGCGTATCTCCTTCAGGGCAAGATACTCATCGCCTCTTTTTACCCTGTAAACATTCCCGAAAGCCCCGCTGCCTATCAGTATCTCCTCATCAAAACCGAACATACCCGCAATTCTCCCATATACAACCGCTCTCCGACGACATAAGCCACTGCCATACCGGAAAACATCTCCGCATCATATGACCACAGCCTGCCGGAAAGCATTAACCCGTCATTTTGCCAGAAGCGCTGCGGCACATCCCGCAAAGCCCTCCCCCGCAAGTTCGTTCATCCGTCTGTCAAAGGCATCATCGTCCCTTATATCATCCGGATCAAAAAGCTCCGTCATATCGGACAGGGACTTTCCGGGCTCCGCACCCTTTGTCCACTCTTCGGGACAGGCCATAAGAAGCTGTCCCGGCGTCAGTTCCACCACATCTTCTCCCCCCTCTTCCGGGGAAAGACATCTGATGAGCTTCCTTTTTCCGAAGACCTCCGCAGACCTTACTATGCACATCCCGGAGCCCTCAGTCACGTAGATATATGCGCTGCTGCCTGCTGCAAGTATCCCGGCGCATCCTGTTCCGAATCCTGCGCCCGGTCCTAAAAGCGGTGTCTCCCCTGCCGGCAGGAAAGAAGCTCCGAAGACCGCAGCCTGGAGATAATCCTCACCGTATTCGGAAACACCGCTTACAAAATCCTGTGAAAAAAACAAAGCGAGCCTGCCCTTAAGAGCGCCTGTTACGGGGATTGCAGATTCCCCGGGCTCAGGTCCGCGGAGATCGCCGCAGACGGCAAAGGCCGCAGGTATCCCCCTGACCTCAGCTTTCTCAAGTACGACATGCCCGCAGGTTTTCATATATCCTGTCAGATATTCCAATCATGATCCTCTCTGTATTAAAATCCCGGACCTAAAAGGCTGCTCTTGCATTCTTCTCGGCTTCAAGTATCTCATCGACAGTGGGATCCGGGATGACCTTGTGATCCCGCATGGCCTTTTCGATATCATCGTAAATATCCAGGAATCCGATCTTATGATCAAGGAATCTCGCAACAGCCTCCTCGTTGGCAGCATTGAAAACGGTAGGCATGGTGCCTCCTGTTTTAGCCGCATCCATCGCAAGGGCAAGTCCCCTGAAGGTATCCGTATCAGGCTTTTCGAAGGTCAGCGCCGAAACGGAAAACAGATCAAGCTTCCGGGCATTCATAGGCATCCTGTCCGGATAAAAAAGTGCGTAATTGATGGGAAGCTTCATGTCCGGTGTGCCCATCTGTCCTATCACCGCACCGTCAGCATATTCCACAGCCGAATGAAGAACACTCTGGGGATGGATCGTAACACATATCCTGTCTGTATCAACGCCGAAGAGCCACGATGCCTCCATCACCTCCAGCCCCTTATTTACAAGCGTGGCTGAATCAATGGTGATCTTCTTTCCCATATTCCAGTTGGGATGCTTAAGCGCATCCTCACAGGTCTTGTCTGCCAGTTCGTCTGCCTTCATTCCTCTGAAGGGACCGCCGGAGCAGGTCAGTATTATGCGGGATATCCTCTCTGCAGGAGAACCCTGAAGAGACTGGAATATAGCGGAATGCTCACTGTCAACGGGAAGGATCCTGATGCCCATCTTCTTAGCAAGGGGCATGATGATATGTCCGGCACACACAAGAGTCTCCTTGTTGGCAAGAGCTATATCCTTACCCGATTCTATTGCGGCTATGGTGGGGCGGATGCCGATCATCCCGACTATCGCGGTTACCATGATCTCGCTTCCGGGGTCCGATGCCATCTCCAGCATACCGTCCATCCCGGCAAGCACCCTGATCCCGGAAAGGTCCGCTATCCTCTGCTTAAGGTCGGCAGCAGCTTCTTCATCACCCATACAGGCGATGGCGGGCTTAAATTCCCTCACCTGCTTTTCGAAAAGATCAACATTCCTTCCCGCAGACATTGCGGTTACAACAAGCTTATCCTGATTCTGTCTTACAACTTCGAGAGTCTGGGTTCCGATGGATCCCGTAGACCCGAGTACAGATATTTTTTTCATATGCATCCTCTGAACATACATCCCGGCAGAACATGACTCACTCTGTCAGGCACTTCTTATGATCACATAAAGATATTGTGAATGTCGTTGAAAAATACGATCACGATTATGATAAGAAGCAGCACCATACCGGCAAGGTGGACATAGGCCTCCTTCTTGGCAGGCACCGGTTTTCCGCGCAGGATCTCAAGGATTGCGAACAGGATCCTTCCTCCGTCAAGCGCCGGAACAGGGAGCAGATTGAAGACTCCCAGGTTGACCGTAAGAAGCAGCATCAGGTTCAGCATGTTCACTAAAACGGTCTGCCATCCGTAGGGACTGGTCTCCTCGATGATATCACCCACCATGTTGACCACGCCCACAGGTCCGGCAACATTCTTGCGGGAAAGCCTTCCGGTGATCAGTCCTCCGAGACTCTTCCATACCATCCTGACATTATATCTCATCTCATACCAGGTATACCTGAAGGCATCGGTCCCGCTCAGTTCATCAACGTATGTATCATTGATTATGCCGAACAGATATCTTCCGTATTCCTCGTCATAGATCGGTGTGAGAACAAGATTTCCCGTCTGTCCGTCACGTTCATAGGTGATCAGCACCTCACCACCGTTATAAAGGGATGTGTAGACGGTTATCTCATCATACAGATAGATGCTCTCACCGTCTATGGCGGTTATCTTATCTCCGGGAAGAAGTCCCGCAGCCTCGGCCGCGCCTCCTTCAATGAGTTCTGTCACAACAGGCTCTCTTATGACGATCATGTTGACCATGACAAATGCCACTATGAACCCGAGTATGAAGTTAAACAGAGGTCCCGCCAAAAGCACCGCAAGCTTTACCCAGGGTGAAGCATGGAGGAACTTGGACTTGTCCTTCTCACCGTCCGCTTCAGGCTCATCCGCCTGATCGGTACCCATGACCACATCGTCATCAAGCTCATCCATTCCGTCGTAGACGCAGGCGCCTCCCAGAGGGAGCAGACATATCTTGTAGGTGGTATCACCCTTTTTCCACTTAAAGAGCACTGGGCCGAGTCCCACGAGAAATTCCTTTACCCTTATGCCGTTAGCCTTGGCTACGATAAAGTGTCCGAATTCATGGCTTGTTACAACTATGGAAAATATTATGATGAACCAGATAAGAGAAAATATCATGTTCATGAAAAAAACTCCTTAATGCTCAGGCACTGTTCACAATGATAAAAGCGGAACACAGGGATGCTCCCGGTCTTCCGCTGTTTTTTACTGTGTTGATGCTACGAGAAGATATGTCAGGATGTATGCCGCGGGTGCACAGAGGATAACCGAATCGAACCTGTCCATTATTCCGCCGTGTCCCGGGATGAGATATCCGAAATCCTTGATCTTGTTGTTCCGCTTTATACCCGATGCGGCAAGGTCTCCCACCATTCCCATCAGGGCTCCGACGCCGCAGATGATCGCAAGTCTCCACTCAACGAACTGATCCGGTATGAATCTCTTGACGTACAGAAGTCCGAATATCAGTCCCAGCAGAGCGCTTCCTACTATCCCGCCGATGCATCCTTCGATTGACTTCTTGGGTGACAGTTCAGGGAAGGGATGATGCTTTCCGAGAGTTATTCCCGTACAGTAAGCAAGGGTGTCGCATCCCCATGACGCTATCAGCACGACCCACACCAGGAATTCCCTGCCCTGGAGATTTCTCAGCATATAGATAAAGCTGAGCATTACCGGACAGTACAGGACCGAAAAAACAGTGCGCACTATCCGGTCCGTGGAATAGACCGGGAACTTTACCACAAACCACACCAGCTCCATCAGCATGAATCCGCCGATCACCAGGATCAGGAATGTGATGTCAGATGTAAACATGACTGCCAGATAATAGAGAACAACAGAAATGCCCGCTATAACATCGGGACCGTTTATCTTTCTCTTTTCGGTCTCCGCACAGAGAGCCTTTACAAGCTCTGCGTAGCCTATAAGAGATATCACAAGCAGTAATGCACCGAGAAAATATCCGCCGAAAGCAAACGCAAGGCCGATGACGGATATTAATACAATTCCGCTGATAAGTCTTTTGACGAACATTAAGGTCTCCTGTTTTATTCTTCACCCTTCACAAGTCCGCCGAAACGTCTTGTTCTGGATGAGTAATTCTCAAGTGCCTTGTCCAGCTCAGCCTCGTTAAAATCAGGCCATGCAAGATCCGTAAAATAGAACTCGCTGTACGCCAGCTGCCACAGCAGGAAATTGGAGATTCTCTCCTCACCGCATGTACGGATGAGAAGATCGGGATCAGGTATATCTGCCGTATCAAGGGCTCCGCTCAGATCCTTCTCGGTGAGCGTCTTCATAAAGTCAGGATCATTTTCCGATGCAAGCTTTCTGACTGCCCTTACGATCTCATCTCTTCCACCGTAATTGAGGGCTATCTGAAATGTAAGTCCGGTATTGCCTGCGGTAGCTTCCTCAAGGGAAGCAATGGACTCCTGAAGATCGGCATCAAGTCCGCTCTTATCTCCGATAACTCTCACGCGCATATTGTTCTTCATGGCACGCTTAACGGAGTTCTTCATGTAATCCCTGAGGAGCTTCATGAGAGCTTCGACTTCACCGGCAGGTCTGTTCCAGTTCTCGGTGGAGAATGCATATACGGTAAAAAATCTGATACCCTTGTTCCACACCACCTCGCACATATCCTCCAGGACACGCGCACCGGCGGCATGACCGGCATTTCTCGGAAGGCCCTTTTTCTTGGCCCATCTTCCGTTTCCGTCGAGTATTATGGCAAGATGTACAGGTATGTTAGCCATTATACGGTCATCAGCTCCTTGGTCTTCTCTTCAAGCGCCTTATCGATCTTAGCGATATAATCGTCGGTAAGCTTCTGAAGGGAATCGGTAAGATCTGCAGCTTCGTCCTCAGAGATCTCGCCCTTTCCGAGCTTCTTGAACTCTTCGTTGCCGTCTCTTCTTACATTTCTGAGAGCAACCTTGCCCTCTTCAGCCTTCTTCTTTATATCCTTGACAAGATCCTTACGTCTCTCTTCCGTAAGCTCGGGGAACTGAAGTCTGATGATGCTTCCGTCATTCTGGGGATTGATGCCGATATCGGAAGTAAGGATGGCCTTCTCGATAGCCTTGAGCATCGACTTATCCCATGGTGCGATCTGGATGATGCGCGCTTCGGGTACGGAAACGTTACCTACCTGCTGGATAGGGGTGGGAGTTCCGTAATAATCAACCCTTAACTTGTCGAGAACATGGGGATTGGCTCTTCCCGCACGCACTGCTGCATACTCCTCTCCAAGGAATTCGAGGGTCTTCTTCATCTTTTCTTCATAAGCCTGTAATCTGGCATCCATATTAAATCCTCCGATGATCAAACTGTTATCCTGGTTCCGTTAAAGGTTCCGTAAAGTGTATTTACGATACTGTTCTCTTCGTTCAGTGAAAATACTGCCATGGGCATTTTGTTATCCCTTGCAAGTATTGATGCGGTCATATCCACCACCTGAAGGTTGCCCGCAATGACATCGTCTATGCTGACTGAATCATATCTTGTGGCCGTAGGATCCTTGGCGGGATCTGCCGTATATACTCCGTCGATGGATTTAGCAAGGAGTATCTGGTCTGCCTCAACCTCAACAGCTCTGAGCACGACGCCGGTATCTGTTGAGAAGTAAGGATGTCCTGTTCCTCCTGCGAAGAACACAACATGACCCTGTTCAAAAGCTGCGTTTGCCCTGTCCTTGGAAAAAAGATCGGTAAATGCTCCTATCGTAAATGGTGTAAGGATGTCTGTCTTAAGTCCCACCGATCTGCATATCTCCGAGACATAGAGTGCGTTCATTACCGTTGCGAGCATCCCTATCTGGTCAGCCTTGGTACGGTCGATGTTCTCCGAGCTTCTTCCTCTCCAGAAATTGCCTCCGCCGATAACGACTCCGACCTGGGTTCCCTTACTTACTATCTCCGCGATCTGCTTTGCCACCATCCTGACGGTAGGCTCATCAAATCCGGTCTTTGAAGGTCCCGCAAGTGCTTCGCCGCTGAGCTTTAATAGTATCCGCATACGATCCTCCTTAATATTTTTCAGATGATCAGCCATTACCTTCCGGTTTGAAATCATCAAAGAAAGCAGTGGGGCTGACCTCTGCATATGCCTGTGAACAGACGCCTTCAAGAGCTGCTCCGTTATTGATCTGAACGGACTTGGAACGTATATTGCCCTTTACTATCGCGGTAGAATCGAGGATCACGGGACCGTGAACATCGATATCCCCCTTGACTGCGCCTGCAATGGCTGCGCCAAATGCATAGATATTACCTACAACAACCGTTCCTGCTCCGACCTTTACCGAGGATTCACTGTTAATGTCTCCGATGATCCTGGCATTCTCGGCATATATCTCCTTGGCGGTTGAATTGCCGGCGATGCAGCCGGTCACGTTCAGCTTGCCTCTTACGGTAACATTTCCGTTAACCTTGCCCATTATATCAAGATTCCCGGCAGATTCTATATTACCGTTTATAACCATTCCCTCAGTTATGACTGACGTCTCTTCTGAGAATGTACCCTCTTCCATTTTGAATACCTCTTTTAATGCGGCACTGTCAGGTGCTTCCTTAGTCTGTGCCTCTCCGGTCACGGCTTCCGCCTCCGGTACGGAAGTCTCATTAACAGTCTCTGCAGCCTCATCGGTCAGGACTGTTTCCGGTGCGGTCTCCTTATCATAAGCATCTTCCTGCTCTGCTGCACCTGTCTCTTCAGTGGTCTTCTCAGCAGTCTCTTCTGCATCTTCGGCTGCTGGATCACTTTCAGATTCTTCTGCTTTTTTAAGTGATGCTATGGCAAGGTCGAACGCCTCATTGATATTGCCGGACTGTTCAGAATCTGATGCCGCATTCTCATCTGCGCTTTCAGGTATGCTTCCCTTATCCTCCAAAGGGGTATCGGGAGTAAGTCCCGCAAGGATTGAATTAATGTCATCGCTTATGTCGGATGAATGATCGATACTTCCGGCTTCGGTCTCATCCCCGGAACCGAGACCTGCGACAAGATCCTTTAAAAGAGCCGCCACATCATCATTGTCATCTTCCGGGATACTCCCTTCGGAAGAAGACCTCTTAGATGCAAGCTCAGCTTCATCAAGTCCTGCAAGCTCCGCATCAGCCAGGATCCTCTCTGCCTCAGCATCAGCCTGTTCTCTTTTCAGTTCATCACCGGCAACCTGGGACAGGTCCTGTTTTAACTCACCAAAAAAACCCATTTGCTACCTCCTTATTATCTGTCAGGAACCCCGTTATCACGCACGGGGCGGTCAGGTCAAAGGATCATATGCTGTGATGAATGACAGTGGTGTCATCCGTTATGGGAAGGATAACGGTATTGTCCATAGCCTGTATTGCCTCTATGAGACCAGGAAGAGCACGTACCGTTGTCCATTTTGAAGCTGTATCATGAAGCAGGATGACCGTAGTCTCCCTGTCCTCTATACCGTAAAGAGCATTCTGGATTATCTGCTCTGATGTCATTGAGCTTCCGCTTGCATCCCCGCTTGAGACATTCCAGTCAAAATACACTATGCCCTCGGAATCGAGATAGTCCACGAGGTCATGCATATCCGTGGCACTTACATTATTGGAGCTGCCGCCGGGGAATCTGTAGAATCTGGGCATTACTCCGGTAACATCCAGAAGGAACTGTCTTAATCTCAGTGTATCAGCCGCAAAGCTCTCGGTGGATGCATAGATCTCATCGTAGACATGGGTATATGAATGCATTCCCAGAGTGTGGCCTTCCTCGACTATACGGTTATACCTGTCATATGATATGGGATTGTCTCTTCCAATCACGAAAAATGTGGCTTTAACATCATACTCTGCAAGGATATCCAGTATATCATCCGTATAGATACTGGGGCCGTCATCAAATGTCAGATAAACCTTGTGAACTCCGTCCCATTCGGTGCCGGACACGAGATTGACCTGAACATCTCCGTCAGTATCCGCCTTGGTGACTGCTTCCCTGAGATACTCCTCACCGGTTTCCTTGTCTGACTCTGCAGAAGCATCACCCTTAAGCGATCTGGTGAGACCGGCGCAGTGCGCCGCATACTCCGCCTCATATCCGGTAAGCTCTACAAGTCTCGATTCGCGGTATCCGAGTTCCTCATATGCTTCTCTTGCGTCCATCATCCTCTCAAGTCCTGTGACTCTCGAAGCCAGACATACACATATCAGGCATGGGATGAGTACCATAACGGGCATTAACTTTAACAGTATTTTTTCAAAACGATGATCCATGGTCCACTACTCTTTCGGGAGGCTTAAGATGAATCCGCCCGAAAACCGGATCATCGCCTCTTCTATTCTACAAGGTCTGCTATATCGTAGATCAGCCTCTCAGAGTCAGCCCATCCAAGGCAGGGATCCGTAATGGACTTGCCGTAGACGCCTTCTCCGATCTTCTGATTTCCCTCTTCAATGTAGCTCTCTATCATAACGCCCTTAACGAGCTTTCTGATATCGGGATTGAGAGCACGGTTGTGCATTACCTCCTTGACGATCCTGATCTGCTGCTTGAACTGCTTATCGGAATTCGAATGGTTGGAGTCGATGACAACCGCAGGATTCATCAGGTCCATCTTGTTGTACATATCAAGAACCCTGACAAGATCCTCATAATGATAGTTAGGGGTATTGTTACCATGCTTGTTGGTAGCTCCCCTGAGTACTGCATGCGCTTCCTCGTTGCCGGTGGTCTTAACCTCCCATCCCCTGTAAATGAAGGAATGAGCATGCTGCGCCGCATAGATGGAGTTCATCATAACGGCAAGATCGCCACTGGTAGGATTCTTCATTCCCGCAGGAACATCGAATCCGGAAACGGTGAGCCTGTGCTGCTGGTCCTCAACAGAACGCGCGCCGATGGCAACGTAGGAAAGGATGTCGGATACGTATCTCCAGTTCTCGGGATACAGCATCTCGTCAGCAGCGGTAAGACCGGTCTCTTCGACCGCTCTTATATGCATATGCCTCATAGCCACAAGTCCTGCAAGGAAATCAACTTCCTTCTGCGGATCGGGCTGATGAACGATGCCCTTATATCCGGAGCCTGTGGTACGGGGCTTATTGGTATATATTCTGGGTATAAGGATAAGCTTATCCTTAACCTTGTCATATATGCTCGCAAGTCTTCCGACATAGTCACAGACTGCTTCCTCGTTATCTGCCGAGCAGGGTCCGATGATCACAAGGAACTTGTTGGATTTCCCTGTGAAAACATCACGGATCTCGGCATCACGTATCTTCTTGATCTCTCTTACCTTCTCAGGAACAGGGTACTGCGCCCTGATCTCATCGGGAGTGGGCAGTTTTTTAATGAATTCAAATGACATACTTATCGTTTCCTTTACATGCGATCCGGGATACGTTTGCCGCATTCCGGGGACTTTTCCGTAACACGCGTCCAATAAAGCATTATATTATATTGTTCGCTCCAGTGCAAACGATAAGTCTGTGTACATCCGGCTGTTATCAGCCCGGATATCCGGTACATAAAAGCCGCCGAAACCAGCAGCAACCGGCTCTTATGTGAAAAACCGGCAAGGTTTTTTCGGAACGGAAAAAACCTTGCCGAAATCATTACCTGCAGATAAGTCTTACCTACCGGATCAGCTCCTTGGATGAGCTCCGGAATAGGTCTTTCTTAAAGGGTTCTGTGCCATCCTCGCGTAGACCTGGGTTGTGGATATATCCGAATGGCCGAGCATCACGGATACGCTCTTTATGTCCGCACCGTGCTCTATGAGGTGAGCCGCAAAGCTGTGGCGGAGAAGACAGGGAGTCACATCCTTCTCGATACCTGCTTCCTTCACATAGGATTTGAGAATCTTCCAGAATCCCTGTCTGGACATCTCATCTCCCTGATAATTGGGGAACAGCACGCTGCTTTCTCTTTCACCTATAAGGACCGGGCGGGAATTCTCCAGATACTCGATCATGGCATTCCTTGCATGTCTTCCGAGAGGTATGCTCCTTCCGTTCACGCAGAGCATATCTGTCTTAAGATCCGCATCCTCCACCTTGAGACTTATAAGCTCGGATACCTTGATGCCCGTGGCATACATAACCTCCAGCATCGCCTTATCCCTGAGTCCCTTGGGGTCGCTCTTCTGAGGTGCTTCAAGGAGCCTTACAACCTCATCCTCTGTCAGGATATCCGGATCACAGCGCTCAACCCTGGGACCTGCAAGTCCCTTTGATACATCTTCGTCAACCTCATGCAGAGTGTAGAGGTATGAATAAAAAGCATGGATCGAAGCAACATTCCTCGAAATGGTGGAGGACTTGAATTCTCCGGCCTCGAGATAATCGATATATGTCTCGAGATGATGCTCCGTCACTTCCGTAAGATCATCAATGGCAAGATCGCTGCAATAACTCTCGAGCCTTGTGAGATCTCTTCTGTATGACTGAATGGTATTCTCGGACATCTTCTTCTCTTCACCGAGATACCTTGTAAAAAGATCAAGATACTTCCCCATCGATAAAAAATTTCCTAACCGGCGTCCCTGCCTATTTTGTCTCCTGCCTCAAAGAGCGCAAAAAACAGCAGTCTCTTCAAGCGACAAATCGCATTATAAGAAACGGAAAAAGGTTTTTCAAGTGATAAAAATCATAGAAAAAACGGGCATTTTTCTACGCTTTCCAAATACCACAAGATGTTGTAAAAAAGGAAAAAAAAGGGGACTTGTGACCACAAGTCCCACTGAAAAAATTTTTTTGATTTACAGACCGTATTTTGATGCGTAGAGAAGTATCCCGACGATGGTCTTGGAATCCTGTATCCTGCCATCATAGATCATCTGTCTTACTTCATCGAGGGTATATGCCTCGAGATTGATGAACTCATCCTCATCAAGGTGCTGGGGATGTCTTTCGCTCAGTCCCTTTGCCAGATACAGACCGATCTTCTCATTGCAGAATGCTACGGTAGTATAGATGGTCGTCAGATACTCTATATCGTGACAGACATAACCCGTTTCCTCCGCAAGCTCACGCTCTGCGGCATTCCTGGGATCCTCATCCCTTGTATCAAGCTTTCCTGCGGGAATCTCAAGAGTATATCTCTCAAGAGGATTTCTGTACTGTCTGACCATCAGGAGTTTGCCGTCTTCTCTTACAGCGACCACGGCAGCCGCACCGTCATGATCTATAAGATCCCATTCTACGGTGTGTCCGTCCGGCATCTGCATCGTATCCTGGTAGAAGTCAATGACTCTTCCCTTATGTACAAGCTTTCTGTCTATTCGCTTTATCTCGTCCATAGTATATCCCGCCTTCCATGCCACATTTCATTCGCTCCCCGGCATCCCATGCAAAAGCACGGGGCCTGCGCCTTACAGCCATGGAGCATTCATCATACAGCAAGCAGCTGTTCGACTGCGGCAAGCTTTACGCAGAGCACCAGAAGATCTGTAGCCTGAGCCATCTCATCCGGTGAAGGGTATGAAGGAGCAATACGGATATTGGAATCCTTCGGATCGTTCTTATAAGGGTATGTTGCACCTGCTCCGGTAAGAGTAACTCCGGCTTCCTTGCAGAGAGCAACGACCTTTTTAGCACATCCGGGCATCACATCAAGGGATATGAAGTATCCTCCGTTGGGAGTCGTCCATGAAGCGATACCGGTACCGCTAAGTTCTCTTGCAAGGACATCCTCGCAGGCTTCGAACTTGGGGCGAAGGAGTGCCGCATGCTTCATCATGTGTGCCTTGATCCCGTTTATATCCTTAAAGTATCTGACGTGGCGGAGCTGATTGATCTTGTCATATCCGATGGTCTGGACAGTCATTGACTTTCTCATGTCGTCGAGATTAGCCTTTGAAGAAGCGATGGCAGAGATACCTGCTCCGGCAAAGGTTACCTTGGAAGTGGAGCAGAACTCGAATACCATATCGGGATTTCCTGCCTTCTCACACTCGGAGATGATATCAGGGATCCGGTCCTGTCTGCTCTCATCTTCATAGAGATGATGGATGGCATATGCGTTATCCCAGAAGATCCTGAAGTCAGCGGCTGCAGGCTTAAGAGCAGCGAATCTCTTCACGGTCTCCTCGGAATATGTAATACCCTGGGGATTGGAATACTTGGGAACACACCAGATGCCCTTTACGGAATCATCCTTTGATACCCACTGCTCAACAAGATCCATATCGGGACCTGATGAAGTCATGGGAATGGTGATCATCTCCACTCCGAAATGCTGACAGATCGCAAAGTGTCTGTCGTATCCGGGCGCAGGGCAGAGGAACTTAACCTTTTCCAGTCTGCACCAGGGAGTATTTCCCAGCAATCCGTGAGTAAAGGCTCTGGAGAAGGTATCATACATGATATTGAGAGAAGCATTTCCGCAAACGATGACATTCTCAGGGCTTGTCTCAAGAATATCAGCCATAAGCTTCTTGGCCTCAGGGATACCGTCCATAACCCCGTAGTTACGGGTATCTGTATTATCGTCTGTAAGCATATCGCTTTCGGAATTGATCACATCAAGAAAATCCATTCCCATATCAAGCTGTGAAGGCGAAGGCTTTCCCCTTGCCATGTTAAGTGCAAGGCCCTTTCCCTTTGCGTCCTGATACTCCTGATTAAGCTGTGACTGCAGCTCCTTCAGCTCTTCCTTCGACATCTCGGCAAATGCTTTAGACATTATTTCCTCCATAAACATAAATCATAAAACTAAGATTGCATAATTGTATACATCCATACCGTGCTATTCTACACTAAGGCTTCATCATTTGTAAAGGCATAAAAAAGACAGCCACATCATGTAGCTGTCTCTTTCATTGTGTTCAGTTGTAATGCCAGAAACCGGATAGGAGTTATTTCGCGTAGTCCACAACTCTCTTCTCGCGGATGATATTTACCTTGATCTGTCCGGGATACTTCATCTCGTCTTCGATCTGCTTGGAAATATCTCTTGCGAGGATAACCATGTCCGCATCCGATATCTGATCGGGTACGACCATGACTCTGACTTCCCTGCCTGCCTGAATAGCAAAAGATTTTTCAACACCCTTGTAACTGTTGGAGATTTCTTCAAGCTGCTTTAAGCGATTCGTATAGATGTCCAGTGTCTCTCTTCTTGCACCGGGACGGGCTGCAGAAATGGCATCTGCTGCCTGAACGATACATGCAATGAGGGTCTGGGGCTCTACATCGCCATGGTGAGCTTCAACCGCATTGATAACAGTGGGGCTTTCCTTGTACTTGCGGCACAGATCCGTACCGAGCTGTACATGGGAGCCTTCGATCTCATGATCGACTGCTTTTCCGATATCATGTAATAATCCTGCGCGCTTTGCTGTCTTGACATCAAGTCCGAGTTCAGCGGCCATGAGTCCGGAGAGCTGAGCTACTTCAATGGAATGCTTGAGGACGTTCTGACCGTAGCTGGTACGGTACCTCATACGTCCGAGAAGCTTGACCAGTTCGGGGTGAAGTCCGTGCACACCGACTTCGAGTACAGCAGCTTCGCCTTCTTCCTTGATGGTCTGATCCACTTCCTTGCGGGCCTTCTGTATCATCTCCTCGATCTTCGCGGGGTGGATACGTCCGTCCACAATAAGCTTCTCAAGTGCGATCCTCGCAACTTCTCTTCTTACAGGATCAAATGCGGAAAGAACAACTGCATCGGGGGTATCATCAACGATGAGCTCGACACCTGTCATGGTCTCGAGGGTTCTTATGTTCCTGCCCTCTCGTCCGATGATCCTTCCCTTCATGTCTTCGC
>CACWJQ010000041.1:0-18840 GCA_902761225.1 uncultured Lachnospiraceae bacterium
AACAGATTAAAAGAAGCTTCAGACCTTGTTGACGATTTTATGTACGAGGATGCAGCTGAGATCATTAATGAGATCATCCCTGCTATTGAATGATTTAAGGTAATTCCGGAGGTGCCAAATGGATCGCGAAACACGTATTCGTGAGCTCGAAAAAGAAAACAAGATCTTAAAGCGCGAATATTCCAGACTTCAGCAGGATCTGTCAATGCTTTCCAATCTCAATGACTATACTTCGAGACTAAGGAAATTCAACGAGGAGAGAGTGGTTGCGGCTAACAAAGCCAAGAGTAATTTCCTTGCGAACATGTCTCATGAGATCCGTACTCCCATGAATGCAATAATCGGAATGGATGAAATGATACTCAGGGAGGTTAAGGACAGGAAGATCGGTAAATATGCACTTGATATTAAGAGTGCAAGTAAAACCCTGTTATCCATCATTAACGATATCCTGGATCTCAGCAAGATCGAGTCCGGCAAGATGGAGATCCTGCCTGTTGAATACGAATGCAGCTCCATCTTCAACGATGTTGCCAATATGACCATGAAAAAGGCTGAAGAGAAGGGACTCAGTTATGAACTGAAGGTTGACAGTGATATCCCTTCCGTACTGTATGGAGATGAGATCCGTATACGCCAGATCATGCTCAACATTATCAACAACGCCATCAAGTACACCAAAGAGGGCGGCGTGAAAATACTGGCTTCTTATGATCACGAAACTGAAAAGCTGTGTATTAAGGTGACTGATACCGGAATAGGCATCCGTCCCGAGGATATGGAGAGGCTTTTTGAATCATTCAGACGTCTTGAGGAGACCAAGAACCGTAATATCGAGGGAACCGGCCTGGGACTCAATATCACAAAGCAGCTGGTTGAGCTTATGGACGGTGAACTGGGCGTGCAGAGCGAATACGGAAAGGGTACTACCTTCACTGCAGAGATCGTTCAGAAGGTGATCGATGCAACGCCCATGGGAGATTTCTCGGATTCATTCCTCAGGTCTCATGAACAGCTTGAGGAATTCAAGCCTAAGCTTGTGGCGCCGGGCATAAAGGTTCTTGTCACGGATGATAATGAAATGAACCTCGAGGTGTTCACGGGACTTCTGAGCGATACCAGGATGAAGATAACATGTGCATCCTCCGGAAAAGAAACCCTGGAATGCCTGAAAAAAGACAGATACGATGTTATCTTCGTGGATCAGATGATGCCGGGAATGTCCGGAACCGAAACCCTTCAGGCCATAAAGGACGATCATCTTGCTGACGGTATTCCGATAATAGCTCTTACAGCAGATGCCATAGTAGGCGCCCGGGATATTTATCTGAAGGAGGGCTTCACCGATTATTTGTCCAAGCCTGTAATGTATGAGGAACTTGAAAAAATCCTGTTTAAGTATATAGATCCGGCTATGATCCTTTCGAAGGAGCAGATAGAGCGTGAGGAAAATGCCAATAAAAGTGTTGTGCTTGTTATCAACGATTCTTCGGAAAGACTCAATGAGATCAGGGATATGCTGGGAAGCAGATATAAGGGTGTTTTTGTGAAGGATGAAGCACAGGCTGAGAAATATCTCTCAAAGCATGATGTCAGGTTTGTTATCAGGGACGGAGGTGTAAAGGTATGAGATCCATACAGGCATTTACACATGAGGTTGATGATATAGAACTCGCCATAAGTGAACTGAAGGCGGGTATAGATACTTCCGAATTTTTGAAGAATACATGCGGCATCGTGTTCTGCGGATTTGAGCCTGACATGGAAGAACTTGTAAAGGGCTTAAATGAAGCATTTGATTTTCCGTTTTTTGGCTGCACCGGTATAGGGATACTTTCCACCGGTGGGTATTCACAGAGCAGTATATCTCTTCTTGTCCTTACCGCAGATGACGTGGAATTCTCGATCGGTATGACAGAAAAGATAAACGGCGGTGAAGAAGTTAAGTACTTTGCTGATACTTATCATGAGTGTTCAGACAGACTTTCATGTAAGGATAATCTTATTTTCACATACGTTCCGTGGCTTACCAATGTGACCTTTGATGACATTGTCAGCCTTCTTGATGAGGAATCCGGACATGTTCCGATATACGGAGGAGTTGCATCCGACGGATGGACATTCGATTCCACATATACTTTTACAAATAAGGGCTTCTCTCAGGACAGGGGCGTTATGATGGTCATCGGCGGCAATATCAGACCGCTGTTTACCATCGAGCATTCCACAACCCTTACCACGAATCTTCATAAGGTGGTCACAAGGGCAGAGGGTACAGTTGTATATGAGCTGGACGGAAAACCGGTGACTGAATTTATAAGTGAGATGGGACTTATCACGGATAAGACTTCAGTTATCCTCGATTATCTGAGTACTCCTTTCCTTGCAACACAGAAGACCCGCGATGGGGATGAGATAGATACCCTCAGATGTCTCGGTGTCATCGATCACGAGAATAAATCCTGCGGTTATATAGGAAGGATAGATGAAGGGTCTGAGCTTAACATGGTTCTCATTTCCAAGGAGGATATCGAGAGATCTGTCAAGACTGCCTTTGACGAAATCCTGACACGGATGTCTGAAACCGAAGATTACAGATACAGCAGTATATTCTGTTCCTCATGCGCTGCCAGATACTGCCTGCTTGTTGCCGACAAGGATGCGGAAGGAAGAGCATATGAAGGTCGTCTTCCGGAAGGAGTAAACGTACAGGGCGTATATATTTACGGGGAATTCTGTCCTGCCCACGGCAAGCACAGAGGCGGTCTTTATAATGTGCTTTCAAATGAAACCTTTACGATTCTTGCTATCTGAAAAGAGATGATAGAAATTGAAATACATTAAAAATATCCTGTCGCTAATGATCATACTGGTATTCGGCTATATCGCCATCGGTCAGATCGTATTTCCCAGAGACATCCCGATGAACGGTAATATCTGTGATGTGCTTCCAAATGATAAATGGGAGATCATAAATTCTGACGGAACGTCAGAACCCTTTGCTCTGCCGGGAAGATCGGATGGTGATATCGTTCTCAGAACATATCTGCCTGATAAACTGAACAGGGATTATGCGGTGATCTGTATCCGGGGCTGTGAGATGTCTGTGTATGTTGACGGAGAACTGAGGGAGAGTCTTGCCTTTGAGGATCACGGTCCATTCGGAGACAGGACCACGGAGTGTTATCTGTATGCTTCCATTTATCCCGAAGATGCGGGTAAGGAACTTAAGATATGCTATGGATATAATTTTGGCATGGTATATGAGGTGTATATCGGAACCAGGCTTGGTATCCTTACCCATCTTATGCATCTGTACGGATTTGAGCTTTTTGTCGGACTGGCCATAATCCTTCTTGGAATAATATGCTTTGTTGCTGCAGTGATCTATAAGGTGATCCATAAACAATATCTTGAAATGGAACATCTTTCGCTTGGTGTTATCATCGGTGCGTGCTGGGTATTGTCCAATTCTGTTTTCCGTCAGTTATATACCTCTAATCTTGGAGTGATGGGAGATATCCCGTATCTGATGGTCATGGTGATGCCTCTTCCTTTTCTTGTGTTCGTCAATTCTCTCCAGCATGGAAGATATGTGAAAATGCTCACCGTTGCAGGCGTTATACAGATCACTGATTTTGTGGTCTTCGGAACACTGTTTGTTGCCGGGCGGATGAGACTTGTCGACAGTTTTGTATATACGGCAGTATGTGATCTTATATCCATAGGGATAATGTTCTGTGCGATCTTTCTGGATTTCAGGAAAGGTAAGATGCATTCCTATCGCTATGTCACAGCAGGATTCATCGTACTTGCCATAGCTGCCGTTGTTCAGATCGGCATGTTCCTTTTTGCTCATAACGGAGTGTTCTCGGGTCTGTTCATGGCACTTGGTCTGTTCGGATTCATGATCTGTTCCATCATCCATACCATAAAGCAGCTCATCGGCATCAGGGTTGAGTCCAACCAGCTTGTACACATCAGCAAGGCCAAGGATGACTTTCTTGCCAATATGTCTCATGAGATCAGGACTCCTCTGAACGGGATCCTTGGAATGGATGAGATGATCCTTCGCGATACCAAGGAAACAAGGATCAAAAACTATGCGCTTGAGATAAAGAGCGCAGGTAATACACTTCTTTCCATCATCAATGATATTCTCGACTTAAGTAAGATCGAATCCGGTAATTTTGACATCATTCCGGTGGAGTACGACATTGCTTCGGTGCTGAACGATGTTCTGAACATGACTAAGCACAAGGCTGAAAAGAAGGGTCTGAAATATAATTTTACCGTATCCGAGAAGATACCATCAGTCCTGTACGGAGATGAGATCAGGATACGTCAGATAATGCTCAACATCATTAACAATGCCATCAAGTATACCTCCAAGGGACATGTTGATGTTGATGTTTCATCAGAGGCTCAGATGATTGGTGGTGTCACGGATCTTATCATAAGGGTTGCCGATACCGGAATGGGTATCAAGGATGAAGATAAGGAGAAGCTTTTCAAGAGCTTCCAGAGGCTTGATGAGAAGAGAAACCGTGATATAGAAGGTACCGGCCTGGGACTTCATATAACAGGAAAGCTCCTGGAGCTGATGGAGGGTCGTATAGATTTCGAAAGTGAATATGAAAAGGGCACGGTATTTACAGTCGTGATCCCGCAGAAGGTCATAAGAGCCGCAGCCATAGGCGATTTCAGCAAGGCAGTAAGAGATTATCTGAGTAATATGGAAACTGATGAGGTGGGACTCTATGCTCCTAAGGCACATCTACTTGTGGTGGATGATAATGAGATGAACCTTGAGGTTATGGAAGGACTTCTCAGGGATACAAAGATAAAGACTGACTTCGTATCCTCCGGACCTGCGTGCATAGAGAAGGTAAGAGAGAAAAAATATGACTGCATACTTCTTGATCAGATGATGCCCGGAATGAGCGGTGAGGCAACTCTGAATTCCATGAAGGAACAGGATCTGCTGAAAGGCACACCGGTAATAGCACTTACAGCCGATGCCATAATAGGTGCCAGAGAGAGCTATATGGAGAAGGGCTTTACCGACTATATCTCCAAGCCGGTCAAATACGAAGTGCTGGAGCTTGTATTGAAAGAGTATATACCGAAGGAATTGCAGCTGTCGCCAAGCGGCGCGGACGAACTTCCTGTGGTGCTGCTGTGGGGAAATGATACCTCCGCACTCAAGGCAGAGAAGGAAAGACTTGACGGCATATACAGATGTGTGTGTGCATCAGGTGAAAAAGGCAGGGATAAATATCTTGAGAAGCATGATCCCGACGCAGTTATGTTTGTAAAGGAAAAAAAGATTGTCCCTGATGAGGACAATGTATGAGGAGGAATGATAATGATACGAAAGATTGCTAAAGTAATGCTGATATCAGCACTTGGACTTATGCTGACTGCATGCGGAAGCGGGGGAGATCCTGCGGGAACCCAGACAGGCGCAGGACAGCCTTTACAGGGAACTGTTACGACAGAGCCTTCAGGAAATAATGAAGCGGAAGGAGCGCCTGAGGATACTTTTCATATCGGGATCGTAACAGGATCATTTTCCCAGTCAGAAGATGACAGAAGGGGTGCAGAAGCCTTTCAGGAAAAGTACGGTGATATGGTCACCCTTGCGATATATCCGGATAATTTCACCGACGAGCTGGATACCACCATACAGATAATCGTGAGTATGGCGGATGATCCTCTCATGAAGGCCATAATAGTTAATCAGGCAGTGGACGGCACAACAGAAGCCTTCAGGCAGATCCACGAAAAGCGTCCTGACATACTCTGCATAGCCGGTGAGGCTTATGAGGATTTTGCGGATATCGGAGAAACCGCAGATCTTGTGGTCAATTATGATTTTATCAGCCGCGGATATCTTATGGTACGCACCGCACATGAACTGGGATGCGACACCTTCGTTCATATATCATTTCCCAGACATCTGTCATATGAATCAGTATCCAGACAGGTCGATATCATGAAGGCTGCATGTGAGGAATTCGGAATGAAATTCGCCATGGAGGAGGCTCCGGATCCCACAACTGAGGTAGGCGTCCCCGGTGCACAGTCATTCATTCTCGAGCATGCACCTGAGTGGGTTGAAAAGTATGGACAGAATTCTGCGTATTTCTGCACCAATGATGCTCATACAGATCCTCTTATCAGGACTCTTATGGAGTGCGGAGGTTACTTTATAGAAGCCGATCTTCCCTCACCTCTTATGGGATATCCCGGAGCGCTGGATCTTGATATCACGGGAGCATCCGGAGACTTCGATGAGATAACGGCGGAGGTTGAGAAGGCAGTTGTCGAGGCAGGAGGTGCAGGGCGTTTCGGAACATGGACATATTCATACGGGTATACTGTTTCAGCGGGCCTTGCAGAGCATGCAAGGAGAGTGATCCTTGGAGAGAGTACTCTTGGCAGCATTGAAGATCTTGCAGATGCATACGGAGTCTTTTCTCCCGGAGCCGATTGGAACGGTTCAGGATATTCAGAGCCCGGAAGCGGCACAAGGTACGATAATATTTTTCTTATCTACCAGGATACATATATCTTCGGTGATCCCGGATATTACATGGGAACAACGGATATCGAGGTCCCGGAGGAGTATTTTTCCATAGAGTGATATGGGAAGGAATAAGGCATAGTCGCATACAGCGTAATGATGAATGGCTGAGCATATGGATACATTGACCGGAGACAATAGGAAATATAAGAAAAACAGCATGATAGTACCGCTTATACTGGTATTTGTCTTCATGACAGGTATGGCGGTCTATATCTCATCCCTTATGTACAGGATAGCGGTATCCAATACCAATGCCGTCATGGAGGACAGGATACTTACTGTTTCAGCCATGATCAATAACCACCTTAATACCGCAGAGAATGTGCTCCATGTGGCAGGTGACTCTGTTCATCATATGCTCATCAGCGGAACCACCACTGCAAGGATACATGAATTCCTGGTTGATGAGACGGCGAATGTTACGGAACAGTTTGACGAGAACTATACAGGCTTATACGGTTACATTATGGGGAAGTATATAGACGGTCTTAACTGGGCACCGCCTGAAGGTTATGACCCCAAGACCCGCGACTGGTATATCTATGCCATGGAAGCAGATGGAAGAGTTGTTTTTACACCTCTTTACATTGATGCCCAGACGGGTAATCTGATCACCTCGGCATGCAGAGTGCTTCCTGACAGACAGAGCGTTATTGCGCTTGATGTCCAGCTGGAGGGAATTCAGGCCATGATGAGTGAGCTTACCATATCCGGTAAGGGATACGGATTCGTTGTTGATGAAAACGGTCTGATAATCGCACACGAGGATGGCTCGCTGAAGGGCTCTGATCTGTGTGATATCCCCGGAGGGGAGGATTTTCTCAGAGCCATAAATGATAACGGATACGGAAGCTTCTCATATACATGGCAGGATGAGAAGACAACGGTATATACAAACCGCATATCCAATGACTGGAGTGTGGTACTGGTGGTGAGTGATAATGAAATGTATTCCGAGGTCCGTGATCAGATCATAGTCGTCACAATAGTATGCATACTTATATTTACCATGATCACAGCATTCTACCTTATAGGATATCGGAATGAGAAGAAATATACCGAGCGTATGGAGGCAATGAAGCTGGAAGAGCAGAAGGCTTCATACGAGAGGAAGGTTCTCGAACTTGAGAAGGATGCGGCTAATGCCTCCAATAAGGCAAAGAGTGATTTCCTCGCCAATATGTCCCATGAGATCAGGACACCCATGAATGCCATAATAGGTATGGATGAGATGATACTCAGGACATCACCTTCAGACCCCGTGAGAAAGTATGCCCTTGATATACAGAGCGCGGGCAAGACACTTCTATCGATCATTAACGATATACTGGACTTTTCCAAGATTGAATCCGGCAAGATGGAGCTGGTTCCCGTTGATTATGGTTTTGCATCCGTCATGAATGATGTTGTTAACATGACGATGAACAAGGCACGTGATAAAGGGCTGGAATACGATCTTGAGATATCCGAGAGCATTCCTTCGGTAATGCATGGTGATGAGATCAGGATCAGACAGGTCATGCTCAATCTCATCAATAATGCCATCAAGTACACTCCGCAGGGAAGTGTATCTGTAAAGGTTTCATTTGATGAGAGCAGTTCAATGCTGAACTTTTCCGTTTCCGATACAGGTATCGGCATAAAGGAGGAGGACAGGGAGAAGCTTTTTGGTTCATTCCAGCGCCTTGAAGAGAATAAGAACAGGAACATCGAAGGTACCGGTCTGGGATTAAATATTACAAAGTATTTTGTCACCAGGATGGACGGCAGTATAAGTGTGGATAGTATATACGGAGAGGGATCCACATTTACCGCAACCATGAAGCAGACTGTTGTTGATGATACTCCCATTGGGGATTTTGCACAGAATCTTATCAGAATGCAGGACCGCAGGGAGGAATACAGACCGTCGCTTATAGCTCCCGCGGCACGTGTGCTGGTGGTAGATGACAATGAAATGAACCTTGAGGTGTTCAAGGGGCTGCTGGAGGTTACAAGGATCAGGATCAGCACAGCAGAATCGGGTGATGAATGTCTGGAGATCCTGCAAAGGGAGCAGTTTGATATGATCTTCCTTGATCAGATGATGCCGGGTCTTTCCGGAACCCAGACACTTGCCGAGATGAAAAAGCGGCACCTGGCTGAAGGGACTCCTGTCATAGCCCTGACAGCAGATGCAATCGTCGGTGCCAGGGATAATTACATAAAGGAAGGCTTCACCGACTATCTCAGCAAACCTGTCATGTATGATGCTCTCGAAGCCCTGCTCATTAAAAATCTTAAGGAGAGCCTGATCCTTTCCGAAGAACAGGTAAGGAATCTCGAGGCGGTGAAGGCAGCTGATGCGGATGATGGTGAAAAGCCTCTGGTAATAGCGGTCAGCAGCTCCTCTGATAAGCTTAAGGCAATAAAGTCTCTGCTTGGAAATGTTTGCAAGGGAGTATTTGTAAAGGATGTGGAAAGCGCAGAAAAGTACCTGGCTAAGACAAAGCAGTAGCATTTCTTGACAAACTGAACCCAATATGATAAAAATGAGAACGGTTCTCAATTTGAAAATGAGAATAGTTCTCATTTTATTTTGGAGTAAAAGTATGAAGGGCGGTTCCACATATAAAACAAAACAGCGCGAGAAAATGCTCAAATACTTCGAAAAGCACACAGGTGACCATATCACCGCGGGTGATGTGTGTGAGTATTTTGAAAAGCAGGGAGAGCCCATCGGACAGGCAACTGTCTATCGCCAGCTTGAAAAGCTTGTGGATGAGGGCCTGCTTAATAAGTACATCATGAATGCTGCAGGACCTGCATGTTTTGAATTTGTTGGGATGAGAGTTCATAAGAAGGATAAGATGTGCTTTCACTGCAAGTGCGAGAAATGCGGTAAGCTCATACACCTTCACTGTGAGGAACTTAAAGAGATAGGAAAGCATTTAAGTGAAGAGCACGGATTTAAACTGAACCCTCTCAGGACTGTTTTCTACGGGATCTGTGAAGAGTGCGGAAGAGAAGATGAAGATAAATGATCTGAAAAATAAATATCTGTCACTCTTTCTGACAGCACTTGTCATGCTGGTGATGTTCTTTTCCGCATCGTATATTGCTGAAGAGATGATTCATGACTGTAGCGGAGAGGAGTGTCCCATATGTGAATGCATTCATATGTGTGAGTGCATGCTGTATGAGACAAGTGGAGCCGTAAATCCGTTCATTGTAGCAGCTGTGGTGTTTATTCTTGCGCTTCTTATGGGCAGGGGATCAGGATACATCCTGCTTTATGACACACCGGTTTCAGAGAAGGTACGTATGGACAGCTGAGCATACTCCGTTCATATGAATAATAAGATTATAAAACGGAGGCAATTGATACTATGAAAAAGACAATCTCATTATTATTGATCACAATGATGGTGATCTGCAGTCTGGGCGCATGCGCCTCTCCTGCCGGTACTTCAGGTGATGATAAGATCAGCATCGTTACAACTATCTTTCCGGAGTATGACTGGGTTATGAACATCCTGGGGAATAACCCTGCTAACGCAGAGGTCACACTCCTTCTTGATAACGGTGTGGATCTTCACAGCTATCAGCCCACCGCTGATGATATCATGAAGATCGCCACCTGCGATATGTTCATATATGTGGGGGGTGAATCCGACAGATGGGTAGAGGATGCACTCAGTGAAGCAGTAAATAAAGACATGGTAGTCATTAATCTTCTTGAAGTGCTTGGTGAAAGTGTTAAGGAAGAAGAGGTTGTGGAAGGAATGCAGGAAGAGGATGAGCATGACCACGATCATGGCGAAGATGAAGACCATGATGAGGACCATGATCATGATGAAGATGAGGATCACGATCATGAACATGACCAAGATGAAGACGGAGAGCATCATCACCACGATGAGAATGAGACCGAATATGATGAGCATGTATGGCTTTCTCTTAAAAATGCAGTGATATGTACAGAGGCGATCTCTCATGCACTTCAGGATAAAGTCGATCCTGAGAATTCTATCACTTATGCAGAAAATGCCGCTGAGTATATGAGAAAACTGTTTACACTTGACAGGGAATATGAAGAGACCATTGCAAATGCTTCCGGAGATACACTTCTTTTCGGAGACAGGTTCCCCTTCAGGTATCTGACGGATGATTATGATCTTAACTATTATGCAGCATTTGCAGGATGCTCTGCAGAGACGGAAGCAAGCTTCGAGACAGTGACCTTCCTTGCCGGAAAAGTAGATGAACTGAATCTCGGATGCATCCTTACGATTGAAACAAGCGACGGCAAGATTGCAAAGACCATCAGAGATAATACATCGACAGGTGACCAGAAGATTCTTGTACTGGATTCTCTCCAGTCGGTCACCATGGATGATATCAATAACGGAGTAACATATCTTTCCATAATGAAGGATAATCTGAATGTCTTAAGTGAAGCATTGAACTGATACTGTTGTTTTGTGTTAGAACTTTTTTGGTGCAGATATTAAACAGTATCTGTGCAGGTTTGATCGGAGGTTAGTTATGGCACTTATTGCCGTAAATGATCTGTCTGTGGGCTACGGTTCACAGATCGTTGCGGAAAATATCAATTTCAAAGTGGAAGCGGGAGATTATCTCTGTATTGTAGGTGAGAACGGATCCGGAAAATCCACTCTCATGAAGACACTTCTTAACCTTCAGAAGCCCGTAAAAGGTGAGATCATAAAAGGTGACGGTCTCAAGGAAAATGAAATCGGATATCTTCCGCAGCATACCGATGTTCAGAAGGATTTTCCGGCTTCCGTCAAAGAGATAGTTCTTTCAGGATGCCTGGGAAGATCAGGATTTAAGCCCTTTTACACTTCTGCGGATAAGAAACTTGCTTCCGAAAATATGGAACGGATGGGAATAACGGATCTTGCCGGCAGAAGCTACAGAGAGCTTTCCGGAGGACAGCAGCAGAGAGTCCTTCTTGCAAGAGCTCTCTGTGCCACAAGAAAGCTTCTTCTTCTGGATGAACCTGTTTCCGGACTTGATCCCAAGGTTACGGCAGAGATGTATTCCCTCATAGCAGAGCTTAACAAGGAGGGCGTCTCCATAATCATGATATCTCACGATATCGGAGCCGCTGTAGGGTATGCAGATCATATACTTCATATAGGCGGAAATGTATTCTTCGGAACCAGGGAAGAATACCTGGGCAGCAAGCTGGGAAGATTCTTCCTGATGAGACAGTCGAGAGACGATGAGAGCATGCCGCTCTTTAAGCCCAGAAAAAAGAATCCGTATTCCATCATGATGAGCGAAGATTCAGGCACAGCCGGGGATTCTGATGCGTATGCATCTGAGGAAACTGAAGCTGAGGCTGAGGCGGGAAATGCATCTGAAGAAACTTCAGCTGAGACTGCAGTGGAAAAAGCGTCTGAAAATGGTGTCAATGCGGAGCAGGATGCAGATAATGATAACAAAAAAAACAAGGAGGTAAAAGATAATGATCGATAAGCTGTTCTTTTACCTTCAATATCCTTTTGTAAGATATGCCATGATAGTAGGAGTTCTTGTGGCTCTCTGCTCATCCCTTCTGGGAGTGACACTGGTGCTCAAGAGATTTTCCTACATAGGCGACGGTCTGTCCCATGTTGCTTTTGGTGCAATGGCTGTTGCCGGGATATTCGGGCTTTCCAACAATATGATCATTGTGATGCCCATAACCATACTCAGTGCGATACTTCTTCTTCGCACCGGACAGAATGCAAAGATAAAGGGTGATGCTGCAATAGCCATGATCTCTGTGGGAGCGCTTGCATTCGGTTATCTGCTCATGAATATTTTCTCCACATCATCCAATCTGTCGGGAGATGTGTGCAGCACTCTGTTTGGATCCACATCGATACTGACTCTGAGACAGTCTGAGGTATGGCTTTGCATAGTGCTTTCGTTTATAGTGGTTATAGTTTTTATTTTGTTCTACAACAGGATCTTCACGGTAACATTTGATGAGAATTTTGCAAAGGCTACAGGTACAAATTCCGGCGCGTATAACCTGATCATAGCCGTTATCACCGCAGTGATAATAGTGCTTGCCATGAATCTGGTGGGTTCACTGCTCATATCGGCGCTGGTGATCTTTCCGGCACTGTCCGCAATGAAGCTCTTTAAGAGTTTTAAAAGCGTGACGATATGTTCCGCTGTTTTGTCGGTTATATGTGCACTTTCAGGAATGATGATATCCATACTTGCAGGAACACCCGTGGGATCCACCATAGTAGCTGCAGATGCAATTGTTTTCGGTGTATGCTGCATTATAGGAATGGTGAAAAAAGGTAATTAAATGAAAAGGAAAATGATATTAACAAGCTGTATCTGCGTGTCGGTTCTTCTTTCCGGATGCGGCAGCAACGCAGGCAGTCAGCAGGCATCACAGACTCCTTCTGTTAACGATGTGCTGGAAGCGGGGATGCAGGCATATGATGCAGGAAAGGATGAAACACAATCTGCAGATCCTGCGCAGAATGATACCGTTACGGAGATAATAGTTCCACTGGATGATTCCGATGAAGGACTGTTTGATTTTGGAGACGGATATGAAAGGCAGAGCGGCATCAATGAAGGAGCTCCGGATCCTGAAGAGATGGAGGAGATCTATACTTCCACCGAAGGCATTGATGTGGACCTTACAGTACTGTCCTCCACAATGGTATACTCTCAGGTTTTTGATATGCTGTATGAGCCGGACAAGTATATCGGTAAGACAGTCAAGATGAACGGAATGTATGTATGTACCGATCCTGAATTATCTGAGGAATTCTACTGTGCATGCATCATACAGGATGCAACACTGTGCTGTTCCCAGGGTATTGAATTTGTTCTGTCTGATGAGTATGCTTTTCCGGAAGATTATCCGGAATATGAAGATACCATCACTGTGATCGGAACCTTTGATACATATATGGATGACGGATATACATACTGCACCTTGAGAAATGCCAGACTTCTTGATACGTGATAAATGAACAAAGATTTTTTTCGGAAAATAGCAGAAGAAGGATTTGAAGTCGGAGTCGTATCCGATGATCTGTGCAGAGTTTACCGGAACACCGTTCCCTCAAGGGAAATGGTACTCCGTCTTTTTGAACTGCTTGGAGAAGACGATGAGATCTGTTTCTGGAACAGGTATTATTATGCGAATCCTCCGGCAGGTGATCCGGGCTCCGATGTCGGTGCGATAATATTCAGGGGTATGGCTTATTATCAGGATACCCGCCTTGGTACTGCTTCTGAGATCCATCCGCTTTCCCTTCCTGAGATGGCGGATATGATCATTCAGAAGTGGACCGATACTCCTCTTCCGGATGACAGATATCTTAACTGTATATACATAAGATATAATCCATATACAGGAAGGCAGGCGAGAGCAGAGTATTATATGCCTGATATCAGATTCGACGGATGGATGGATCTTGCTGACACGATAATCTTTATGGGATTAATGATGAGCATCATATCGGTGTTTCTGATGACAGTCACTGTAAAGGAGCAGATGATAGCTCCGATCATTATGATCATAGTATTTATGGCACTTTTTATTCTGGGCCTGTATATGCGGATCGAATACAACAGGACCGCCGAACCCTGGAGATGGAAGAAAAGGATAGATAAGAAACAGGATTACCGTATCTTACTGAAATATAAGAATGAGACTTCCGAACTTAAAAACCCCCGTCAGGCACGGAAAATGCTTGACAGTTATTATGCGGAAAAAGGAAGATACGATATCGAGGTCGTTCCTCCAATGGGTGGAATAGCGGGATTATCGGGATATTATGCTCCCCGGATGAATGCCTACACCGTCAGGTTCAGGACTGTTACGGACAGGGGAGAACAGTTCAGATACTATTCCGTAAAGGGAAGATCAAATGAAGATTATCTGATGATTCGCTCACTCCTTAAGAAAAAGAGGATCGGTCTGGAGAATTACGGATTCGAAGAAAACCCCGGGCAGCCGAATGCAATGATCGAGGAACCCAGGATTGCTTTCAAAGAGGTCCTAAAATGAAAAAAGTAAATATCCCCGGTCCCGCCATAGCAGGCTTTGCCATCGTGATAGTATGCCTGTGCGGAATGCTCAGCGGATCGGATAATTCCGGAAGAAATATCATACTCATAGCAGCCTGTATCCTTGTGCTGGCACTGCTTTTCTTCTTCAGCTGGAAAAGCATCTATGTAGAGGAGAAGGTACCTGTTGATGATACCCGTAAAGCTCCGAAGTCAAAGGGTAAAGCAGCTGCGGAACGTGACAGCGTCCATATGAGGAGAATGCTGGATGCATATAATGACCAGCTTGTCATGCTCAGGAGAAAATCCAGGAACGGTGCACTGTATGCGGGAGGCGGTCTTGTTTTTTTCTTTATTCAATGCGGAAATGGTGCCATATCCTTCCCCGTTTTTGTCACCTTTGCACTTATATGTGTTTTCTACGGATCGTGGTGCGTCCTTACATTCTATGTTAATTCCGACAGTCCGAATGCTCCGGCTGTTGCTGAGAAACTCAATATGTCTACCCTCAGGGCTAAGATAGAAGAGACTGAGACCGCTATCTGGCAAAATGAAGTGAAGGAGGGTTCTGCTCTTAAGACCATATCCTTTGAAGAAGAGGAGGAAGCGGTATCTGACGACGGGAAGGTGATCCTTGAAACTAAGAGGCTCTTCCTTCGTGAGATGAATGATAAGGATTATGATGCGCTTTATGCTGTGTTATCCGATCCTGAGAGCATGCAGTACTATCCCTACAGATTCGATGAGGAGAAAGTAAGGGACTGGATACATAAGAATATGGACAGATACAGGCTTGATGGATTCGGACTTTGGGCCGTATGTCTTAAGGATACCGGTGAAGTGATCGGAGACTGCGGGTTGACGATACAGAATATCAATAAGGTATGGCTTCCCGAGATCGGATATCATATCCGCAGGA
Source organism: uncultured Lachnospiraceae bacterium (assembly GCA_902761225.1). GTDB lineage: Bacteria > Bacillota > Clostridia > Lachnospirales > Lachnospiraceae > AC2028. The sequence continues at coordinate 15,552 of CACWJQ010000041.1, forward strand.
ACTGTCAGCATATGGGATATGCTACGGAGGCGGCAATGGCGGTCAGAGACTGGGCCTTTGCCAATACGGATCATCAGTCGCTGTATTCATACTGTAAGTCAGCCAATACACCGTCGATCAAGACGGCACAGTCCATCGGAATGCATTATGACAAAGAGTATACGGATGAAAGCGGAAGCCTTGTAAGGGTTTCTGTTATAAGACGGGATGAGATTAATTCCATTGCAAAGATTCCCGAAGAGTAATGAGACCATCAGACAGATAATACGCAAATAAAAAGGCGGGGATACCCCGCCTTTTTGTTTGCTGTGCCGGTGTTATCAGCCCCTGATGGAGCCGGACCTGCAGATAAGATGTCAGCCTTGGTTTTTTATGTGTGATTTGATCGCATTAAAGGTTTTGTCGCTTATGTAATGCTCGACTCTGCATGCATCTTCTGAAGCGGTCTTTTCATCCACTCCGATGCTTATCAGAAGCTTTGTGAGCACTGTGTGGCGCTCGTAAATACGCTTTGCTATCTTTTCGCCGGATTTGGTAAGCTTTATCGATCCGTCCTCATCCCTGGTTATATAACCGTCCTTTATCAGTATCCCGACAGCCCTGCTTACCGATGGCTTTGAAAACCCCATGTACTCACCGATATCTATAGCCCTGACATTGCCGGATGTCAGCGATAGTACATGTATGGTCTCAAGATACATTTCACCTGATTCAAGTAGTGCCATATCATCCCCCTGTGTACACTAAAATGATGAAAAGTTCCCACATGGTCAGTATATCATCATAAAACTGTAATCGCCACGAAAAAATATGGTAAAATGAATAATATGAGAAAAGAAGATAATAATACCCCGGATGTATTCCTGGGCCTCCTCAGAGAAGGTAAGATCGAAGGGTTTTCATAACCACGTTTCAGAATACAGTTCCGTATGATATATTATTGATTAAAGGATTCAATATTTGCTGCCGATATAGTGATCAGGACCATTGTATTTACGCGGGGGTAGAAGCGTATGAAGAAAATATCCATGAGAACGATGCTTCTGATGTATGCTCTTGTTCCACTGACATTAGTTGCGACGATCCTTTTCCTTGTAACAGCTTATATCATGATATATGACCTTGAAGACAATATGAAGGATGAGATGCGTATTGCTTCAATAGGTCTTATGGAACATTATGAATCCGAGATGATCGCCGACGAGCAGAAAGCCGGTGTATCGGATTATGATTCATTCTATCTTGATTCCATGAAGGATACGGGAGTTGATTATTCCGTATACAAGGGTAATCAGTGTATCATGAGTACCATCGAAGGTACGAAGGGATACAGTGCTCCTTCGATCGTGTGGGAGACGATAAATAAGGGTGAGGATTATTTCAGCCGTGCACTTGAACTGGGCGGTACGGATTATTTTGTATACTTCATGCCCTTAAAAGAAGGTTCCAAGGTTATCGGAATGGTGCTGGCATGCAAGCCCACCGATGAGATCAACAGTAAGGAAGGAACCCTTACAATGATCATCGCCGGCATCAGTATCATCAGTATCGTTGTCTTTGCCGTGATCGCATGGCTCGGTTCCGTTAAACTCGCGGCACCTTTAAAGACTGTCACTGAGGGCGTTGAAAGGCTGTCAAAGGGTGATACGAACATCAGGATAAATTCCAAATCCAGTGTCCGTGAGATCGATAAGCTTCTGACTTCTTCGGATGTGCTGTGTGAAGTTCTTAAGGATTCCATAGACAGGATAAGGAATTCGTCAGATTCTCTCAACAGTGCCATAGCAAGTACTTCGAATATGGCATCCGATTCTTCGGATTCGGTGGTACAGATAGTAGATGCCATGCAGGCTCTTACCGATACCACCAACACCATCACCGAGAACGTATATGATATCAGCAATAATATGCAGGAAATGGGTGATGTGATCACTCAGGCTGTTGATAATGTTGATAATCTGAACCGTAATTCGAATGCGATGTCAGACGCCAATCAGGAAGCGGCGGAGTGTATCCGTCAGGTCATCGCATCTTCCGAGCAGTCGGTTCAGGCAGTTGAGGATATCACAAAGCGTATCAACGAGACCAATGCATCGATCAGCAAGATCAATGAGATGGTTGCCCTTATAAGCAGTATCGCATCCCAGACCAACCTGCTTTCCCTTAATGCCAGCATTGAGGCTGCAAGAGCCGGAGAAGTGGGAAGAGGCTTTGCGGTTGTTGCGGAAGAGATTAAGGCACTTGCCGAACAGTCCGGAGCATCTGCCAACCAGATCAAGAACATTGTTGCTGAGATCGGAGAATCCTCCACCCAGTGTGTCGAACAGGCCAAGATCGTGGGTGAACTTATCACCAGGGAGAAGGAGATGTTCGATGTGACACAGGAGAAGTTCTCACATCTTGACAGCAACATCATGAGCTCCGTTGAAGAGATCCGGTCTGTGCTCACCATCACCACAAGACTTGAGAACATCAAGGATACCATCCTTAAGGCGGTCGCAGAACTGTCAGCCATATCGGCTGAGACGGCAGCTACCAATGAAGAGGTATCGGCTTCTCTGTCCGTTGTATCCGGCAATGTGGGCAAGGTTTCCGATAATGCCGATGATATGAACAGACTGTCTGCAGATCTGAAGGAAGCAGTTGCATATTTCAAATAAACAATGATATGAGATGTACCCTCCCCACCGGGCAACCGGTGAGGAGGGTATTTTTTTATTGACATTTTCGGAGTGATCTTCATAGAGCTGATGATGTGCTTTGCATTCGGACTGCCGGATTCACTGGATGCCTATTCCGACAGGGCACCTGAAATGGTATTTGCGGATTATCAGTACATACTGATGAACTATAAGGATGATGACGACAATATAATAGTTACATCCGAGGATACCGCAGAGCCCTTTGGGGCGACAGCACTTTTATATCCCAAGTCCGTGTCGGCATTCCGCGATGGAATGGGAACGGGCGGAGATGAGAGTGTGACTGTTTACGGTATCATACCGGACAGCTCTTACATCACCATTACGGAAGATGCAGAGAATGGAAGTGTGTATATATCCAGTGCATTCAGGGATAAGTTCGGTATAAGAGAAGGCGATACCATAACTCTTCATGAAGAGTATGAGGATACTTCATATGAATTTGTTGTCGGGGGATATGTGGATTATGATGGCGGTATTGCCGCATTCATGGGTTCAGATGAGTTCAACCGGGTATTCGGAAAAGAAGAAGGGTATTTTACAGGATATTTTTCCGATAATGAGATAAGTGATATCGATGAAGAGTA